>CAXTSI010000020.1:0-2221 GCA_964246695.1 uncultured bacterium | reverse complement strand
AATCATTTGCAACGGATAAATAGCGGATGTAACGGATTGCTCTATGTGTAAGTATCATGGACAAAGCATCCGTTACATCCGCATCTCGTTACCAAGCTTTGCACAATTTTGTAATCATTTGCAACGGATAAATAGCGGATGTAACGGATTGCTCTATGTGTAAGTATTATGGACAAAGCATCCGTTACATCCGCTACCTAATCCGCTGCTAGTCTTTGCATGGAGAACGTGAAATTCTGACGGGTAAAGTTTTCCATGTTCCCAATTATCGAAGCGGTTTCAAAAATGTCAAAGCACCTTGCCGTCGGGATGATCGGATTTTTCACAAATACTGAGAACAGGTGCTGAGTGGGAATTTTCAGACTCTTGATTATTCAGGAACAGCAGGCGTATGGCAAGTACAGCAAATCCCACAGCAGCGATCGCTTTCAACAACCTTGTAGGTAACAACTCTGCTACTGCTCCCCCTGCTAATGCACCTAAAAGGCTGGTCAACAACAGTGCACTTGCTGCACCGAAGAACACAGCACGGGTCGATTTACAACGACCTGAAAGCGCGATCGCGGCTAACTGACTTTTGTCGCCTAATTCCGACAAAAAGACTGTAATAAAGCTTAATCCTAAAAGATGCCAGTCCATACTTGTTAGTTGCTAATTGCTAATTGTTAATTGCTAATTGCTAATGGTAACAATTAGCTATTAGCCATTAGCAATTAACTATTGACTACATCGTAGAACAGCAGCAGGGAAATCAGCAGCATCAGCGCGCCAGCGGCTTTTTCTACAATTTTTGGAGAAAGTCGGCTTGCTATCCAGCTACCTAAAAGCACACCCAACAAGCTGGTAGTTACCAGTGCAGCTGCCGATCCTAGAAACACCACCCAGGGAGAATGGGATTGTGCACTCATTAACAAGGTCGATAGCTGGGTTTTATCACCAATTTCTGCCAGAAAAATTGTCAAGAAGGTGGTTACGAAAACTGCCCTTGTAGATTTTACAGATGATGGTAACTCAATTATGGTGGGTTGCTCTGAGGAGGAGCCAGTACTAGAGGCGGAAAAGCCGCCGTTGGTAACTGGCGTTGGTTTCTTACCCAAAGAAACTGTCTCTTGCGTAGTTGAGTTGAAGTCAGTCTCGTTTTTTTGCTCTGGCTTGCTTTCAGGCTGAGATATACAAGCAAAGTTGACCGTCGCAGTGTCCAGTTTCACAGGTAGTAGTTCTGTCGCTAGGTTATCCATCATATTCTTCTCATTTTCTCAGCCTTTTTTACAAATTGCAACAGGAATTAGGGAGTGGGGAGTAGGGAGTGGGGGGAGTAGGGGGAGATGAGGGAGATGAGGGAGATGAGGGAGATGAGGGAGATGAGTCCGTCAATTTAACCTCTTGATCCTCCTCATCTTCCCCATTCCCTACTCCCTAATTACAGACCAACAGCTTTATCGAAGCGCAGCATTTCCTGACTGCGATCGCCATAAACCCCCTCTATTTGTTGACGACAGCAATCAATTGCAAAATCGTTTAACTCTTCTGGGTGAATGCTATACATATCCTGAAATACTTCTGGTTCTACACGACAGAAACGTGGACGATTGGGGTAAATGCGACAAGATCGCAAGTGGATGTCGAAATTCACGCACCATCCCCCAACGCCAACCATGCTGAGGTACAGTTCCAGTTCTTCTGGTGATAAATACTCATGCAATTCTGGACGATCCGTTGGGTCAAGATGACAGCA
Source organism: uncultured bacterium (assembly GCA_964246695.1). Taxonomy (GTDB): domain Bacteria; phylum Cyanobacteriota; class Cyanobacteriia; order Cyanobacteriales; family Nostocaceae; genus Stigonema. The sequence continues at coordinate 486 of CAXTSI010000020.1, read as the reverse complement.
GGCTCCACATTGCTTCACACATTGCCAAGTTGCCATTGTTTAAACCTTTACTAAGTACTTTTATATGTCTTTTCTTATCATTTTGTTAAGTAAATTAAATTATATGGGCGATTGCCAGATATGATAAATTGCAAGTTTTGCAGCTGCGTTTATTTAACTTTTTAAGACAATTGGGAGGAAAAATGTTTGAAGCTTTAGGTAACGTCCACTGGGAAGTTATTTTCCAGCTAGTCTCTGTTGGTCTGATTATGTTAGCTGGTCCTGCGGTGATTTTTGTGTTAGCATTCCGCAACGGCGACCTGTAACAAGAGTAAAGATTTGTTAGTGGTTAGTAGTTTGTTGATTGTTGATTGTTGATTGTATTTGCTGATAACAACCAACAACTAACCACTAACAACTAACCACTAACAACTAACAACTAACAACTAACAACTAACCACTAACCACTAACCACTAACAACTAACAACTAACAACTAACAACTAAC
>CAXTSI010000019.1:0-36757 GCA_964246695.1 uncultured bacterium | reverse complement strand
GCGATTAATTAGGCAATGGGTATGTTCCAGGGCACTCCCCCCTGAACGGTTACCTAACAACTAACTACTAACCACCCTTCGGGAAAGCCAGTCGCCGTGAGAGCGGGCTAACACTCGTGTCGGCGCGCTGGCTCACTAACAGCCCTAACAGAAAGTTGTGTTTATTCACGCCGACTTACTTACAAATTATTTTATTTGGAGATTGAAATCTCATGACGAACAACGTATATACCCAATCAGTTCTGACATTTGATGGTGAAGACGATTATATAGATTTTGGCAAAAATGATTTTGGTGGTGTTTTTGCTGAGGGGAGTTCAGCCTTTACGATTTCCGGATGGATTAATCCTCATCAACTAACAAATAAAGCCAGTACCTATGGGACGCATAATGTTTTTTTTGCCCGTTCTTCAGATCGATACAGTGATAATTTTGAGTTCGGCATCAGTGAATCAGGGAACCTAGATGTATACATTGATGAGAAGGTTGACAATGTTATCAAAACCTTTGGCAATGGGGAATTAACTGTCGGACAATGGCACTTCTTTGCTATTGTTTTTAATCAGGGTCAACTCACCATCTATCTTGATGAACACGAGTATGCTGGCTCTTTGACAGGTGACTCTTTAAACAAAGCAACTAGTCCTGTAACTCTTGGCGCAACTTTACATAACAACATATATTTTACAGGTCAATTAGCTAACATTAGCGTCTGGAATTACCCCTGTTCCCAGACGGAAATCCAAACGCAACGGGATCAGCGTCTTGTTGGGAATGAACAAGGATTAGTAGCTTACTGGAAATTAAACGATGGAGTTGGGGCAACTGTCCGAGACCAAACTGGAAATGCCCATGATGGAAAGTTGCATGGCAATCCCACTTGGGATTTAGCAGAACTTCCATTCATGATTGCACAATCATCTGATGAGGGCGATAGACAAGCTGAGACAGCAAGTAGTTTAGAGTCGAACCCCCCTTTAACAGAAACTGCGATGCCGAAGGAAGATTCCCCAACTCAAGCGACGACTGCTTTAGCGCCAGTGATAGCGAGGGATGAGCCTCAACCAAAGGAAAAAAAAGAGACAAGGAAAAAATCCGCTAACGCTCAAACCTCTCTAACAGTCCAACCAATGCAGGTGCGGCAAGAAGCCGAAATCGCCCAAACCACGCAAAGCGAAGTCTCAGAAAATATCCAACCGCAGTCACAATCAGAAACATTAACTCAGGAGGAATCCCAAGAAACTATGAATACTACAGGGAATCCTAAATATAAAATACTTGCCATTGATGGAGGTGGTATTAGAGGCATTATCCCAGCACTGATATTAGCAGAAATTGAAAAGCGGACGCAAAAGCAAATTTTTAGTTTGTTTGATTTAATTGCTGGCACTTCCAGCGGCGGAATTCTTGCACTTGGACTAACTAAACCCCAAATAACTTCAGAGCTATCTGAGAACTTGTCAGTCGCCCAATACAGTGCTGAGGATCTCCTGCAAATATTTCTTGAGTATGGCGCTGAAATATTTTACGAGCCATTCTTTGAAAAAATACTCGGTCCGATCGAAGATATATTTCTACAACCAAAATATTCTTCTGAGGGAAGAGAGGAAATTTTAAGGAAATATTTTGGAGACACTACTTTAAAAAATAATCTCAAAGAAGTTTTCGTCACTAGCTACGATATCGAGCAGCGAATTCCTATATTCTTTACAAATAAACCGGAAAAACAACAGACAGAATCTCGAAACTTTCGCAAGTTATGTGCAGGTTTTACGCTTGCAGATGCGGCCTTAGCAACTAGTGCCACTCCCACTTATTTTGCTCCCCATCGTATTCCTACTTCCCATAATATAAACGGCTTTTATACTTTAGTCGATGGCGGGTTGGTCGCTAATAATCCTGCAAATTTGGCTATTTTGGAAGCGCAAATTAATAGACAAGAAAACAAGCAACTCCTCAATACGGAGGATATCTTAGTAGTTTCCTTAGGTGCAGGTTCCCTGAAGAGTGTTTACCCTTATAACGAAGTAAAAAATTGGGGACTGTTGCAATGGGGAAGACCGCTTTTAAATATTGTGCTGGACGGTGGTAGTGAAGTAGTAGCCGGAGAATTAGAACGGTTGTTTGAGTCTAATACCAAAGAAACTAAAAGTTATTATCGGTTCCAAACATTCTTAACTGGTGAATTGGAAGAAATAGATAATGCCAAACCGGAAAATCTCCGTGAACTACAAGTAATAGCCCATCGACTGATTGGCGAAAAAAGCAAAGAAATCGATGCTCTGTGTAGTATTTTATCAAACTAAATCTTATAAGTATGTCAGCACAAATAAACCAGGGTAAGAGCATCTCAATCAGGCTTTACACAAGGAATCGGAAGAATCTAATATATTGTCAATGAAACAACAAATTTCGGTGCGATGATGTGCTTTCTCAATCCGTTTGTCATAACTGACATCAATCCCCAAGAAATTATCGACAAGAGCGGTTTCAAACCATTCGGTCAACTGAGAATAGAGAGTGGGATGATTGGCTTTAAGTGCCAGGACATAATCAGCTTTCTTGTCGATAATCTTTTTGGCGATTTCAGTTTGTGTCCCCTGAATACCATACCACTTAATCGCTCATCAATCTCGTTCAAAATTCATCTCTTAGTCGTTAAAGAAGCGCGATCTCACGAATACCCCCCTGAACGTTTCCCTGAAAATTTATTAACAAAACAAATAGCTTGATTTCTAACACCTTTATGTAGTATGTTAATCAGCAGATAGTAGATTAAAGAAAACTAGATAGTAATTAGGCATTGACAAAATCAAACTTATGTCAATGCGTAATTACTATAACTGTTACTTCCTACTATCAATCAACCAATATCGAGAGAAAATACCATGTCTAAAAACATAGTAAAGTCATCGGATATCCAAGCGGTACCATTCTTTGCCCGCTTCTTGGAAGAGCAAGTTTCTGAAGCAGCTAATGCTCCTTTGGGTAATACTCTCAAGTATCCTTCAGATTGGGAAGATCGCTAAATCTAGTTAGCGTCATCTGAAATTCAGGGAGTAGCAGTTATTTAATAACTCAATACTACTCCTGGAAGAGTGAGCGTTATCATATTAAAGTATTTATGATATGGAAGCGCTCACCTTCCTGAATAGTTCCCAAATCATCAGGAACTTACAATTCAAAAATCTTATTAAGATTGGATGATTGATTTTTGGATAGTCTCCAACATTTACGTACTAAAGCTTTCAAAAAAAATGTTTTATGCACCTGTCGCATGACGTTGTTTTATTAATTACCCACAGTGGTGATTTCTTCACAATAGATAGAGTGGCAGAAGCCTTGTTAAAAAAAGGGGTAAAACCACTTCGCCTCGATACCGATAGATTTCCTGAAACAGTGCAAATAACAGCACATTTTGACAAGTCTAAAAGCTATCACACATTGGAATATGGCACCCACTCAATCAGTACAGAGCAGGTGCAAGCTGTTTGGACCCGGCGCATTTGGGAACCACAACTAAGTAAAGAATTGGCTCCACAATTCCAACAAGCTTGCGTCAAAGAATCACTTGCTACCTTAGATGGTTTTTGGGACAGCCTTAGAGAAGCTCATTGGGTAGATGATTTGGAGCGCATAAATGCTGCACACAATAAACTGCGCCAACTGCGGGTTGCGTCTGAAGTAGGTTTTGCCATCCCTAAGACTCTCGTCACTAACAAAGCTGACTCAGCAAGGGAGTTTTTCCAACAAGTCAACGGAAAAATGGTGAGTAAGTTATTAACTGCTCTTTCCCGGACTATGGAATCCACCTCTTTCTTTCTTTACACCAACACTGTCAAAGAGGAAGATTTGCTTGATGCTGAGTCACTGCGCTATTGCCCAATGGTTTTTCAAGAGCAAATCCCTAAGCAGTCGGAATTGCGGGTGGTGTATGTGAATGGCAATGTATTTGTAGGGGCGCTAGATGCGGCTGTTTATGGAGCATCCAAAGTTGATTGGCGTAGACCTGGTGTTGAGGTTGGCTCATGGCAACACCATGAGCTTCCTGATGAAGTAGTTCGTCGTCTCAAAGCCTTTATGGGTAAATTTGGGCTGTTGTTTGGAGCGTTAGATTTCATCCTCACACCATCAGGAGAATATGTGTTTTTGGAAGTTAACCCGATAGGAGAGTGGGGAATGCTGGAGCGAGATTTGGACTTGCCAATTGCCAGTGCGATCGCAGACGCTCTGATTTCCTAGAAACTCTTAACAAAAATAATGAGAAATTTTCTATGACAGTTTTAATAGTTACTTACACCGAAGACAACGAAAGCATTCCTCTAGTAATCGAATCAATTGAAGCGCAAGGCGGAACAGCATTTCGGTTTGACACAGACAGATATCCCACCGAAGTGAAGCTAGATATTTACCAGGGTGATTCTGAGCGAGTAATTATTACTGATGGCGAACAGAAGCTCGATTTGAGTGAAGTTTCCTCAGTTTGGTATAGGCGTATGCGCTACGGGGCAAAAATTCCGGACACGATGGACAAGCAATTTAGAGACGCTTCAGTTGAGGAAAGTCGCCGCACTGTCAGGGGGATGATTGCAAGCCTTAAAGCATTCCACTTCGACAAAATGTCAAATGTTGATGTAACCAATAATAAACAGCTACAGCTGCAAGTCGCACGAGAAGTTGGCCTTCTTACTCCGCGTACCCTGACTTCAAACAATCCAGAAGCAGTCAAGCAATTTGCCCAAGAGTGTAATGAGCACGGTATAGTCACAAAAATGCTTTCTTCCTTTGCCATCTTTGGCGAACACGGGGAAGAGTTTGTTGTTTTCACCAATCCAGTTACAGATGATGATCTAGAGAATCTTGAAGGGCTACGTTTTTGTCCGATGACGTTTCAGGAAAACGTGCCAAAGGCGCTGGAGTTGCGGACGACTATTGTAGGACATCGCGTATTTACTGCCGCAGTAAACTCCCAGACTTTGGACGGATCTACTTACGACTGGCGCAAAGAAGGCAGAGCCTTAGTTAAAGCTTGGAAACCCTACAATTTACCTGAAGATGTGGAGAAAAAGGTTCTCAAACTAATGGCTTATTTTGGCTTAAACTATGGCGCAATTGACATTATCGTTACACCCGATGGTCGGCACGTATTCCTTGAGGTTAACCCAGTTGGGGAGTTTTTCTGGATGGAGCTATTTTCACCAAATTTCCCGATTTCTCAAGCAATTGCTGAAGTTCTGATCGCTACTAAAAATTAGGGTATGAAGTATTGGGTATTTATCGCCCAGCAACAAGTGCTTCTTCATCCCCTACCTCTTTTAATGTTTGGTAGTGGGATTTTCCCGTGAATAGCTTTCAATATACTTCTTTTAAAATTACTAATTATCTTGGTTCTTCCTTATGTACTATATATTCAAAAATGGTAGTCAACGATTGGTTGTCGGTTTAAATCCCCAACCAAATCGATTATGAATACTGAATTCTGTATGCCTGAATCTTTCTTTAAAATATGCAACCTCAAGCTGTTCGCGATCAAACCATAACGAATCCTCCTTCATTTTTTACTCAATTTTGGGCGGATATCAGAGTGGTTGCCCAACCTTACTGGTATCCAACAGAGGCAGGGGGAAGAGCATTTTCAGACGTGATTCGCTCATGGGGGATGCTCGCTCTCTTAATATTATTAATATTCTCACTTGTGGGTGTAAGTGTTTTCGGTAGCTTCTGGAATCGCTATGTTCTTGATATCATCATTGAAGAAAGAGACCTTTCTAAGTATATTAGTACCTTATGGGTTTCTACTCTTTCTATTGCAGTGACAGTGATATTTGTAGCATTTTCTAAATATGTTAGAAAAAAAATCGCTGTTGATTGGTATGCATGGCTAAATAATTACATTTTAAAAAAATATTTGAGCAATCAAGCCTATTATAAAATTAACTTTAAATCCGATCTGGATAACCCAGATCAACGCATATCCCAAGAAATAGAACCCATTACCAGCAGTGCTTTGAGATTTTCAGCTACTTTCCTGGAAAAAGTACTGGAAATGATAACTTTTTTAATAGTTCTCTGGACAATTTCCTCACAGATCGCTGTTTATCTAGTTATTTATACGATTATAGGTAATTTTCTCGCTGTTTATTTGACTCAAGAATTGAATAAAATTAATCAAGAAGAACTTGAATTTAAAGCGGACTTCAATTATTGCCTAACTCATGTTCGTAATCACGCTGAATCAATAGCTTTTTTCCAGGGAGAAGACGAAGAATTAAAAATAATTCAGCGAAGATTTAATAATGTTTTGAAAAGTGCTGACCGGAAGCTAAATTGGGAGAGAGGTCAAGATATCTTTAACAGAGCATATCAGTCTGCTATCACTATATTTTCGATGTTCATACTCACACCTTTATTTATTACAGATAAAATTGATTATGGACAAATTAACCAAGCTAGTTTATCATGCTTTCTTTTTTCTAATGCTCTGGGAGAACTAATAGCTGAATTTGGGGCTTCAGGACGATTTTCTAGTTACGTACAGCGTTTAGCTGAGTTTTCCGATGCGTTAGAAGCTGTTAGCAAACAACCTACTAATCTCAGTACCATTAAAGTAATAGAAGAAAATCGTTTGGCTTTTGAGAATGTCACCTTAAAAACACCCAATTATGAACAGGTGATTGTGGAAGACTTATCACTGTCTGTTCAACCAGGAGAAGGGTTATTGATTGTTGGTCCCAGTGGTCGGGGTAAAAGTTCTCTGTTGAGAGCGATCGCTGGTTTATGGAATGCTGGAACTGGTAAGCTGGTTCGTCCTCCTTTAGAATCCGTATTGTTTTTACCCCAACGTCCTTATATAATTTTGGGAACATTGCGCGAACAGTTACTCTATCCTCATACAACTCGTCAAATGAGCGACCCTGAACTCGAATTCGTTTTGCAACAAGTCAACCTGCAAAACTTGCTTAGTCGAGTTGATGGCTTTGATACAGAAGTCCCTTGGGAGAATATATTATCGCTGGGAGAACAACAACGCCTTGCATTTGCACGACTGCTAGTTACTCATCCTAGGTTCACTATATTAGATGAAGCAACCAGTGCCTTAGATTTGAAAAATGAAGGGAATTTATATCAACAATTACAATCAACGAAAACAACTTTTATCAGTGTGGGACATCGAGAGAGTTTGTTTAATTATCATCAATGGGTTTTGGAACTTTCACAAGATTCCAGTTGGCAACTTCTAACTGTGCAGGATTATCGCCATCAAAAAGTCCAAGAAATTATGACTAATCCTCCCGAAAACTCCCAAATTACAATAGATGTTTCTCCACAGAATCAATCCCTAAGTCTACCAGAAACAAGCACAATTTCAGGGCTTTCTCATCAGGAAATGCAGATATTAACAGGCGCTTCCATTAGCACCATCAGAAACAAGGCAAGACTTGGCAAGTCCATCACTACTAAGGATGGCTTTACCTACCGCTATGACAAAAACCCATCGGTGTTGAAATGGCTCACAGAAGAGTAGTTATTCATACTTTGGTCTTCTGCACACATTAAATAGGAATTTCAGATCATGGAAAAACTTATTACCAGACGATTATATTTAGTACCCTTTAAGCTGGAAATTATCAAAGCAGCAATTATGGGCAATGCTGAATTAGCAAGAGTTTTGAGTGTGGAAATTGCTCCTAACTGGGCTGATGAAGAGTTTATTCAAAATTTCCCAGCGATCGCGAATATTCTGGTCGAATTTCCCTTACAAGGTGAATGGGGATGGGGCAGTTTAATCATTCATCAAGCAGACAACACCCTCATCGGTCACGTTATGATCAAAATTATTCCCGATGGCTCATGGTCACCCACAGATTCAGTGGAACTTGGCTATCAGGTAGCGCCATCATATCGACAACAGGGCTACGCATCCGAAGCTACAAAAGCAATGGCAGACTGGACACTTTCTCAACCAGGTATGCAAAGCGTGACGGCTGGATGCGATCCAGATAATATAGCTTCAAAGCGAGTTCTAGAAAAGATGGGAATGGATCTGATAGAAGCACGAGAGAAAGTGTTGGTATGGAAATTATGTAAAACAGCTAACATACAGTAAGTGTGTCTGCTACAAAAAGAATAGCTTGACTTACTGTACGTTCGCTCCTGATTGAAGGGTGAGAAAAATTAATGCCTTATTGTCCAAGGAAAGAACGTGATTCTAGATACCCTAAATTTAAAGGACGCAGTGGCGATCGCACAGACAAAAACTATTTGGCTGACCCAAGAACGGTGGCGATCTCAGCCGCGAGCGGGAAAATCATTCACTATCTTGATGAAAAAGTAAGCTATTATCAACTAAGAGAAAAGATCGGGAATTTGCTTTCTTTGAACCCCATTTGAGCGCGGGTGACTCTTATCTAGCTTAGTCTAGATTTTGAAGTAGGTTTCAAAGTTGATAATAACTCCAGTCTCTTACTCTCAGTCATTTTTTCACCAAAACGTAAGGATTTTAGGTAATTCCAATGGACGAAATAGTTAAAAAACTTGCCGGTCTGGGTCTTCCTGGCGTAATTCTCGTGGTTCTAACAGCCGCATCAGGAGGTAGTTCCGCAGCTGTTGCAGCTGCTCTCACAGCGTTTGGAGGGCCGTTTGGCATCGTTGGAGGTATAGCCCTGCTTGGTCTGATAACGGTTTTGGGGGATGCTATAGCAGGATTTGGAATTGAAGCTATTCTGAAGGCAGTCTATACAGAACGTAGCAAAACTGAATCTGTGAGACTTCTCCTGAAAGAAATTAAAGATCTACCCATTACAGACGAGCTAAAACTCAAACTGAAAAATCACCTAAGCCCAGAAACCAGTACTTATACTGTACCAACTGAGGGACCAAGGACAGTTGAAATTGTCGATGAATAATTTCACTGTTAAATTCGATGACATTCCAGAGCGAATGGCACGAAGTACAAGGTTGCATAAGTTAGTAACTTTTTTTGACGCAGAGAAACGCAAAGTTAGCGCTCCCGGGATGCAGAGTCTCGCAAAAGTTAATCTGCTACAAATTAATGAAATGCTGTAATAAGTAGGTCGGCGTGAATAATTAAAGGTTTGTAGTAAGCGCTTAAGCGCTTACTACGAGCCAACGATCGCTTAATTCACATTTCTTTACATCTTTGGGGCTTGACAAATTCATCGCCAAAATCAACAAAACCAAAATCAAGTATTAGGTGGATTCCTAGCAGTTTTAGATCTTTAAATCTAAAATTAAAAATATAAAGATTTACGACAATTTAATTAAGTTAATGCAATAAATTATGATAGGCTCTACTCATTCTGTTGATGATTTTTCTGCTTTAACTGAGCAGGAGCGACATAAAATATTGGTGGAATGGAATGATACAACGGTAGATTACCCCAAACATTTGTGCATACATCAGTTATTTGAAGCACAAGTGGAAAAAACCCCAGACAATATTGCCGTCGTCTTCAATGAGCAGAAATTTACCTATCAAGAGTTGAACCACCGAGCCAACAAAATAGCACATTATCTGCAATCTTTGGGTGTAGGGACAGAAGTACTGGTAGGGATTTGCGTTGAGCGCTCTTGGGAAATGGTAGTGGGATTATTGGGTATTCTCAAGGCGGGTGGAGCTTATGTGCCGCTAGATCCAACATATCCTCAAGAACGTCTCTCGTTCATGCTGTCAGATTCACAGGTGCAGGTGCTGTTGACTCAGCAAAAGTTCGTTGCAGAGTTTACTGAAAGCGGGGTAAAGGCGGTTTGTCTGGATACTGACTGGGAATTGATCAATCGCCAGAACCAAGAGAACCTTACTAGCGACGTGACGGCTCTTAACCTGGCTTATGTCATCTATACCTCTGGTTCTACAGGAAAACCAAAGGGAGTAGCTGTACCGCATCGGGCTGTCAATCGGCTAGTATGCAACACCAACTATGTGCAGTTAGACAAGAGCTTGAGCATTGCTCAAGCTAATAATGCTTCTTTTGACGCAGCCACTTTCGAGATCTGGGGTGCTCTCTTACACGGGGCTAGGCTAGTGGTCATTCCTCAGAGTGTTGTGCTTTCGCCCCAGCATTTCGCAGCGTACATCCGCGAACAAGAGATCAGTGTATTATTCTTGACACCAGCCTTATTTAATCAGTTAGCGAGCATTGTCCCCCAGGCATTTAAAGACCTGCGATACTTGCTAATTGGCGGCGACGCTTTAGATCCTAAGTCGGTCAAAACGGTTTTGAGGAATGGGCCCCCACAGCGATTGCTAAATGCTTATGGGCCAACTGAGAGTACAACATTCTCTTGTTGGTATCTGGTGCAGGACGTTGCAGAAGGGGCAACAAATTTGCCGATTGGTCGCCCGATCTCCAATACACAAATATATATACTGGACTCCAAACTTCAACCAGTCCCCATTGGTACTCTTGGTGAATTATATATTGGCGGCGACGGCTTGGCAAGAGGTTACCTAAATCGCCCAGACCTAACTGAGGAAAAATTCATCCCCAATCCGTTTGACAATTCAAAATTTAAAACTCAAAATTCAAAATTATACAAAACAGGTGACTTAGCCCGCTTCTTACCAGATGGTAACATTATCTTCATTGGTCGAGTCGATAATCAGGTGAAGATTCGCGGCTTCCGCATTGAATTAGGTGAAATTGAAGCGCTTTTGAGTCAACACCCGAATGTACATCAAGCAGTGGTCATCGCCCGTGAAGATATCCCTGGTGATAAGCGGCTTGTCGCCTATATTGTCCTTAATCAAAAGCCGCCCGCGAACGCGACTACCCAATACTACTCGGATAAGCGAAAATTAGAACCCCGGTTTCTTAAAGAAACCGGGGTTCTGGCACCTCAACTATCGTATCCCTTGCAGTATTGCGCCACTACTTTAAAACGCTTCCTTGAAGAAAAGCTGCCCAATTACATGGTGCCAGCAGTCTTTGTGATTCTCGACTCTTTCCCCCTTACCCCCAATGGTAAGGTGGATCGTCGGAACCTTCCCGCAAGCGATCGCTCACGCCCCGATCTCGAAGAAACCTTCGTCGCGCCTCGTAACGAAATTGAGGAGAAGTTAGCGGTCATCTGGGCTGAGTTACTTGGACTTGAGCAGATTGGAGTTAATGATAATTTTCTCCATCTGGGTGGTCATTCCCTAATTGCAACTCAGATGCTTTCTCGCGTGCGCGAAGTTTTCCAAGTCGAGTTATCATTTCACCAGATATTTGAAAACCCCACCATAGTTTGTCTAGCTCAACTCATCCAACAGGGTCAAGGAGAGCAACAGTGGCAAAGTCCTGCCATAGAACGAATTCCCCATGAAGGACTCTTGCCAGCCTCCTTTGCCCAAGAGCGAGTGTACTTCATCCAACAATTAGCTCCTGAAAGTAACGCCTACCAATTCCAGGCAACTCTGCGATTTCATGGTCAACTCAATATAGCAGTATTACAACAGTGCCTCAGCGAGATTGTACTGCGTCATGAAATCTTTCGCACGACTTATCCAGCGGTAAATGGGCGGCTATTTCAGGTTATTAACCCACAGCAACCAATCAGTTTCACAGTGATTGACCTCCAGTCATTTCCTGAAGCTGAGCGTGAAGCCGAGGCTCAGAAGTTAGTTGAGACAGAAGTACACAAGCCCTTTGACCTGATTAAACTACCATTAGTTAGGTGGGTTTTGTTGAAGTTGAGCGACCAAGAACATCTGTTAATCCACATCGAACATCACATGGTTCATGATGGCTGGTCATTCAACGTGTTCCTAGGTGAGTTGGTGGAACTTTATCAAGCATTCTCTTTGGGTCATCCGTCCCCCCTGACTGAACCACTCTTGCAGTTCGCGGACTTTGCCCATTGGCAGCGACAGTGGGTTAAAAGCCAGTCAGCCCAAGCCCAATTGACCTACTGGCAACAGAAGTTATCAGGCAGTTCACCCCTGTTGCAATTACCCTATGACCGCCCACGACCAATAGAGCAAACTTACCAAGGCGATCAAATCAGGGCGGAACTTCCCATCGACTTGTGTGAATCGCTCAGAGTTCTCAGTCGTCGAGAGGGGGTCACCTTATTCATGACGATGCTAGCAGCTTTTCTGATGATGTTGCACCGATACACTGGCCAAGACGATCTGTGCGTGGGAACAGCTGTTGCCAATCGGCGGATGCACGAGATAGAGAAGTTAATTGGCATGATTGTCAATAACTTGGTTTTACGCACTGATTTGTCAGGTAATCCCACATTTCGGGAGTTACTTGGTCGAGTGCGCTCCTGTACTATGTCCGCTTATGCTAACGAAGACATACCCTTCGATAAGGTGGTGGAGGTTCTCAAACCAATACGCAACTTGAGTCACAATCCCCTGTTTCAAGTGATGTTCAGCTTCCATGATTCCCCCATGCCGGACTTGAGTCTCCCAGGCTTGGACATCAGCTTGCATGAACCTATCAGCAACAAATCCGCAAAGTTTGATCTAGATTTCCTGGTCATACCGCGTTTTGAACAACGGGTGCAGAACGGTTCTAAAACAGGAGCCAAGGGAATCACCCTAGTCTTAGAATACAATAGCGATCTCTTCGATGCTGCTACAATCCAACGAATGCTGGAACAGTATCAAAATTTACTAGAGGTGATTGTTGCTAAACCAGAGCAGCATGTTGGAGAATTACCTCTGTTAACCGAGGATCAACAACAGTTACTGGCGGAATGGAATCAAACTCACAAGGAATATACTGTCCCGCAGTGTATCATGAAGTTGTTTGCAGAGCAGGTGGAGCGATCGCCCAATGCTGTAGCTGTACAGTCAGGTCAACAATTAACCTACCGTGAATTGAGCGATCGCGCCAATCAACTAGCACACTATTTGCAAAGTTTGGGAGTCCAACCAGAAACCCTAGTAGGTATCTGCGTAGAGCGATCGCCAGAGATGATTGTCGGCTTACTCGGCATTCTCAAAGCGGGTGGTGCTTATGTTCCCCTTGACCCTGCCTATCCCAAAGAGCGACTGGCTGAAATTCTGGAAGATACGCAACTAAACATTCTGCTGACTCAAGAAAGATTCGTCAGTAGACTACCAAATTATACCGGAAAAACAATCTGTTTAGATCCGGACTGGTCAGTAATTGCTCAACACAGTACAGCCAATCCTATTAGTGACGTTCAACTCCACAACCTTGCCTACATTATTTATACCTCTGGTTCCACAGGCAAACCCAAAGGGGTGATGATTGAACATCGGTCACTGATGAATTTTGTCATGACCGCCATCCACGAATATGAAATTGATGCAGGCGAACGCATTCTGCAATTTGCGTCCATCTGCTTTGACACATCTATTGAAGAAATCTTTCCCAGCCTATTAGTCGGCGCAACATTAGTGCTACGCACCGAACAGATGTTGCACTCCAGCGATGAATTTTGGCGATGTTGCCAAGAATGGCAGTTAACTGTTTTAGATCTGCCTACAGCATACTGGCATCAGTTGGTGGCGGAACTTAATCCTCAAGACAAACGTATTCCCGCAAGTCTGAGAATCGTAATTGTTGGAGGAGAAGAAGCTCAATTGGAAATAGTGAAGCATTGGCATAGTAGTGTTGCTCATCTCCCCCATCCACCCCAATTATATAATAGTTACGGACCAACGGAAGCAACGGTGATCACCACCCTACACCGCCTCAATTCCTCAGATGCCACCTCTGTTTTGATTGGACGACCCATAAGCAATGCTCAGGTTTATATTTTAGATCAATATCTGCAAAGAGTACCCATTGGAGTTCCTGGAGAACTGCACATTGGCGGAGGCGGATTAGCTAGAGGGTATTGGCAACGTCCTGAACTCACGGCAGAAAAATTTATCCAGAATCCGATTGCTGATGCTACCTGTGACAGACTCTACAAAACAGGGGATTTAGCAAGATTTCGCGCAGATGGTACCCTGGAATATCTCGGTCGAGTTGACGATCAGGTGAAGGTGCGGGGTTTCCGCATCGAGTTGGGAGAAATTGAGACGGTGCTACGTCAACATCCACAGGTGTTCCAAGCTGTCGTCATTGCACGCGTTGACATTCCCGGACAAAAGCGCCTAGTGGCTTACATTGTGCCACACCAACCGCAACCAACCACCGATGAATTGCGCCATTTTCTCAAGCAGAAGCTGCCTAATTATATGGTGCCCTCGGCGTTCGTGCTGCTAGAAATGCTGCCCATGACACCCAACCAGAAGGTAGACTACCGCGCCCTACCAGCCCCCGACTTCGATCGCAGTGTCGAAGATAAATTTGTTGCCCCCCGCACACCAACAGAAGAGAAATTAGCAGCAATCTGGTCAGAAATCTTAAAACTAGAAAAAGTCGGCATCCACGATAACTTTTTTGAACTAGGTGGAGACTCTATCCTCAGCATTCAGATAATTTCCCGTGCGAATCAAGCGGGTATCCAAATTGCTCCCAAACAGCTATTCAAGTACCAAACCGTTGCTGAATTAGCTGCCGTGGCAGGCATCACTCGTCAAGTCAAAGCCCAACAAGGGTTAGTGACAGGAACGGTGGTGCTGACACCAATTCAGCAGTGGTTTTTCGAGCAGAAATTGTCCGAACCTCATTACTTTAACCAGTCAGCACTGCTGGAAGTGCCGCCATTGACACATGAGCAATTGCAGCAAGTCGTACAACAATTATCACTGCATCATGATGCTCTGCGTCTGCGGTTTGTGCAGTCAGGGGAAAACTGGCAGCAAATTAACGCTGCCCTTGAGGAAACTGTATCATTGAGTGTCATCGATTTGTCACACTTGTCGCCAGAAGCACAACAAACAGCGATGAATGCGGAGGATGCTGAACTTCAGGCTAGTTTGAACTTATCTACTGGGCCAATTGTGCGAGTAGCACTGTTTCAGTTGGGCAACAATCAACTAGGTCGGTTACTGTTCATCATCCATCATTTAGCAGTAGATGGCATCTCTTGGCGGATTTTACTCGAAGACTTGGCTACCGCCTACCAACAAATCAGCCGTGGCGACGCTATTAAATTACCACCTAAGACAACTTCCTTCCAATATTGGAGCGATCGCCTTCTAGAGTATGGGCAATCAGACGCGCTCGCACATGAGCTGGATTACTGGCTGAGTGAGTATAATTTTAATGTTACTCCCTTGCCAGTAGACTATCCTTCAGGTAAAGAGGAAACCACCATTACCTCAACCGCTACTGTGTCACTTTCTTTAAGTGAAGAACAGACCCGCGCCCTATTGCAAGATGTACCCTCTGCCTACAACACCCAAATTAATGATGTGCTGTTGACTGCCCTAGTGCAAAGCTTTGCACAATGGACGGGAGAGCATTCCCTGCTTGTTGACCTTGAGGGTCATGGACGGGAAGACTTGTTTGAGGATGTGGATCTGTCGCGCACTGTGGGTTGGTTTACCACCATTATCCCCGTTCGCCTACAGCTAGAACAAGTTGACCATCTAGGAGAGGCTTTAAAGTTAGTCAAAGAACAACTGCGGCGTATTCCCAACCGGGGCATTGGTTATGGTATATTGCGATATTTGAACGAAAACGCCGCAATCTGCAGAAAACTACAGGCGCTACCCCAAGCACAAGTGAGTTTTAACTACCTTGGTCAGTTCGATCGGGTGCTTGGGGCATCTGACGTGTTGGGTTTAGCTAAAGAATTTAAAGCTGAACAAAGCTTACTCAATAGGCGCAGCCACCTGTTAGGAATCAGCGGATTCATTCGCGCAGGAAGACTGGAAATGACTTGGGCTTACAGCGAGAAAGTTCACAAACGATCCACCATTGAATGCTTGGCTTTGGGATTTATGGAGGCATTAAAAACCCTGATTGCTCACTGTCAGTCACAAGAATCACAAGGCTATACCCCTTCTGACTTTTCGGCTGCAAAACTCAATCAACAACAGCTTGATAAATTCTTATCTAAAATTAACAAAGACAAAACCAAGAGCAAAACCAAAGAATAAAAATTAGGACTTACGCACTTTACACAGTGACCATCATATGCATAACAGGCTTGTTACGCTAAACGTCTTACCCTGCCTCGTTCCCAGGCAGAGCCTGGGAATGCGATCAAGGAGGCTCTGCCTCCCATCAAACGGGGAGGCAGAGCCTCCCTTAAGAGCATTACAAGGCAGAGCCTTGTAACGAGAGGTAATCCACAGTTGGTAGTCTCTGTCAATGCGTAAGTCCTAAAAATATCTCTTTCCCAATGACCAATGACAAATGACCAATGACCAATGACAGAAGTAGTTTCATGAAGAATATCGAAGACCTTTATGAACTTTCACCCATGCAGCAGGGTATGCTCTTTCATACCCTTTATGCGCCAGAATCAGAACTTTATTTCGAGCAATTGCTTTGTATTCTCTCTGGGGAATTGAATTTTACGGCATTTGTGGAAGCTTGGCATTCTGTTGTTGTACGACACCCAGTTTTACGCAGTTCCTTTTATTGGTCAGAGATAGAAAAGCCCTTGCAAATGGTGAGTAAGCAAGTGGAACTCCCGTGGGTGAAACTGGATTGGCGTAATTTTACACCCAATGAACAACAACAGCATCTAGAGGATTTTCTCAAAAGCGATCGCCAAAAAGGGTTCTCCCTTCATGTTGCTCCCCTGATGCGCTTCACCATCATCCAGCTAGGGGAGCAGACCTACCAATTTATTTGGAGCCATCATCATATTCTCTTTGATGGCTGGTCGATGCAGATTGTCCTGAAAGAAGTTTTAGCTTTCTATGAAGCTAATCATCGAGGCGAACATTTACGCCTGCTTCCCGCTCGCCCCTATCGAGAGTATATTGATTGGTTACAGCAACAGGATATTGCTCAGGCAAAGAACTTTTGGCAACGAACTCTCCAGGGGTTTGAGGTTCCTACCCCTTTAATAGGGAACAGGGAACAGGGAATAGGGAACAGGAAACAAGGAACATACGATGAAAAACCTTTCCAACAAATAACGGTCACTGACAAGCTGCAATATGCGGCGCGACAGCACCATTTAACCTTGAATAATTTGGTGCAAGGAGCATGGGCGTTGCTCCTTTCTCGTTACAGTGGGGAAAGCGATGTGGTCTTTGGTGCAACTGTATCCGGTCGCCCACCGAACTTGGCGGGAGTGGATTCAATGGTTGGGCTATTGATCAACACTCTCCCTATAAGGGTACAAGTTACAGCCAAGACAGAATTATTGCCCTGGCTCAAGCATTTACAAACCCAAGCATTTGAGCAGGAACAATATACCTATTACTCCCTAGCAGAAATTCAGCGCCTCAGTGATATTCCCCCAGGAATGCCACTGTTCGAGAGCCTGTTAGTATTTGAGAATTATCCGCTTGATTCTGGTGAACAGGAAAGTAAAAAAACTTTAGAAATTAGTCATCTTCGTTGTTTTGAACGCACGAATTATCCTCTAACAGTAGTGGTTAATCCTGAATCACAATTGTCTGGCAGGATTATCTATGATACCAGTCGCTTCGAGTCACAGACAATTGCCCGGATGATTGGACATTTCCAAACATTGCTAGAAGGAATGGCAGCCAATCTACAACAAGATATTTCCCAATTATCTTTGCTGAGTGCGGCAGAACAAGAACAATTAATTCTGCAAGAAAATCAACAAAATACTGGTTCTATTGATTATAAATGTATTCATAGTTTATTTGAAGAACAGGTAGAAAAAACCCCCAACGCAGTAGCAGTTGTGTATGAAAAGCAACACTTAACGTATCGGGAGTTGAATAACCGCGCCAATCAACTAGCCCATTATTTACAATCGCTGGGAGTTAAACCCGAAGTACGGGTGGGAATTTGTGTCGATCGCTCGCCTTTAATGGTGATCGGAATACTCGCTATTCTCAAAGCGGGTGGGGCTTATGTTCCTCTAGATCCTGCTTATCCTTCAGAAAGACTAGCGTTTATGTTAGGAGATGTACAGGCACCCATCTTACTAACACAAACTCATTTGTGCGTAGACACGGAGTGGCTTGTCGTCAGACATCGGCTTCCCATCCACAATCAAACTGTGGTGAATCTTGACTCACATTGGGAAATAATTGCCCAATACAAAGCAGACAATTTGCTCAGTGAAGTTAATCCAGAAAATTTAGCTTATATCATTTATACCTCTGGGTCAACAGGAACACCAAAAGGAACAGAAGTTCCCCATCGTAGCTTCATTGGTTTTATGTTTGGGGTTGATTACATTCACCTTGATGCAGACCAGATTTGGCTACAACATTCATCGATTTCCTGGGATGGACTAACCCTAGAACTTTGGCCGCCCTTACTTTACGGGGGGCGTTGTGTGCTTTACCCAGGCAAAATTCCCACACCTCTTGGCTTAAGCTGCATCATCCAAGAACAGGGGGTTAATACCCTGTTTTTGACTACAGCCCTATTCAATTTGATGATTGACACAATGCCGGAAGGGTTGTCAGGAGTTAAACAACTGCTGTTTGGTGGAGAATCCGTTTCTATATCTCATGTTCGTCGCGCCTTAGAACTATTGCCAGGAACCCAAATTATTCATGCTTATGGTCCTTCGGAATGTACAGCTTTTACCTGTTGTTACCCGCTGACTAAACAACTTGCTCAAAATGCTCATTCAATTCCCATTGGAAAACCCATCGGCGACAGGAAGGTGTATCTACTGGATAGAGATTTACACAGGGTTCCTCTTGAGGTTCCTGGGGAACTCTATGTGGGTGGGGCGAGTGTTGCTAGAGGTTACTTAAATCAACCAACATTAACCCGTGAAAGATTTATTCCTAATCCTTTTGTTGAGGGTGACACACTTTACAAAACAGGAGATTTAGTCCGCCGTCTCCCTGATGGGAATCTGGAATTTTTAGGTCGAATTGATACACAAGTTAAAATTCGGGGTTTTCGCATCGAATTAGAAGAAATTGAGGAGATTTTAAGTCAACACCCAGGTATCAAGCAAGTCGTAGTTATTGTGCGAGAAGACGAACCTACTCCTTTCCCGCTCGAAGATCACCTAATTAATGAACCGCCAAGACGCCAAGGACGCCAAGAAAAAGAAAGAACAGTATCGGTAATCTTACACCGCGAAGGGAGTAGAAACAAGTACTTAGTTGCCTATCTCCTGACCAAGGATAACCCACCAACTGCTAGCACTCTGCGAAACTTCCTCAATAAAAAGCTGCCTGACTACATGATTCCCGCCGCTTTCGTATTTCTTGAAGAATTCCCTTTAACTCCTAATGGTAAGATAAATCGCCGTGCTTTGCCTGCTCCAGATTCTTCCCAAAGAAGCTTAGAGGTTGATTTTGTTGCTCCTCGCACACTTACAGAACAAGAATTAGCCACAATTTGGACTGAAGTTCTTCGCTTAAAACAGGTTGGAATTTACGATAACTTTTTCGAGTTGGGGGGACATTCTTTACTAGCTACACAAGTTATTTCTCGATTAAGAGAAGCCTTTTCTCTAGATTTTCCTTTGCGTTATCTGTTTGAAAATCCAACCATTGCTGAACTAGCCCAAATAGTAATTGCTCAACAGATTGAACAAGCAGAAAGTGATGCCTTAGCACAAATTTTAGGGGAAGTCGATCAGTTATCAGAGGAAGAAGTGACCCAGCAATTACTTATTTGATAATTAAATTGCTTAAATCACGTATAAAAATTCCTCTCTCTCTGTGTTCTCTGTGTCTCTGTGGTTATATTCCAATACGGTTCATTTAAGATAATTTATCTACCCTCAACCTATGTAGAGACGCGATTAATCGCGTCTCTACGATCGCCTAAAATTATCAGCGATAACCCTTAACTGAACCGTATTGGGTTATATTCAAAAAAAACTAATTTTCAACAATAACTATTATGAGCGATATACTAAAACATCTTGAAACCCTTTCGCCAGAAAAGCGAGAATTAGTCCTACAAAAACTGAAAAAGCAACACCAATCTCCACAAAATGACCACAAGCTAACTCCCCTCCTAACACCTGTATCGCGAGAACAACCCCTTCCCCTGTCCTTTGCCCAACAAAGACTGTGGTTTCTTGACCAACTAGAAGGCGAAAAGTGTGTCTACAATGTCCCGTTTTTCTGGCGACTTAACGGTTTTCTTAATATAAGTGCCTTAGAACAAGCTATTAGAGAAATTGTTCAACGTCATGAAGTTTTACGCACTACCTTCTCAGTTGTCGATGGATCGCCAATACAAGTGATTCACGCTCATCCTCAACTGACGATACAGGTGCTAGACTGGCAACAATTGACAGAAAAAGACCAGTTAAGCAAAGCGCACCAGTTCGCCTCAGAAGAACTGCAACAGCCTTTTGACTTATCAAACCCACCTTTGCTGCGAGTAAAGTTGTTGCAACTGGCTGACCAATCCCATCTGCTGTTGCTTGTTATCCATCATATCGTTTGTGATGGCTGGTCAATGGACATATTTCGCCGTGAATTGTTCACCTTATATACCGCATTTGGCGTCGGAGAACCCTCTCCCTTACCCGAATTATCGCTACAATATGCCGATTTTGCTTATTGGCAAAGACAATGGTTACAGGGAAAAGTACTTCAAACCCAACTCAATTACTGGCAAAAACAATTAGCCGCAGTCCCGCCCCTGTTAAAATTACCTACAGATCGACCCCGCCCTTCAGTTCAAAGTTTCAGGGGGCGTAGCGAGTTTTTGCAACTCAATCAAGATTTAACACAGAAGCTGAAGCGTTTGAGTCAAGAGTCAGGAACGACCTTGTTTATGACTCTACTAGCAGCATTTACGCTCTTACTGTCGCGCTACAGTGGACAAGAGGATATTGTGGTTGGTTCTGCGATCGCCAATCGCAACCGTCGGGAAATAGAACCACTGATTGGCTTTTTTGTCAATACCCTAGCTTTGCGTACCAACCTGCAAGGGAATCCAACTTTCTTAGAATTACTTGAACGAGTAAAGCAAATAACCCTGGATGCTTATGACCATCAAGACTTACCCTTTGAGAAACTAGTTGATGAACTGGGTAAGGAGCGATCGCTTTCTCAGCATCCTCTATTTCAAGTGGCTTTTAGCTTGCAAAATGAACAAGAGCAAAAACCAGAAACCAACGGATTAACTGTTACCCGTTTTGGGTGGGAAAACACGACGACTCTGTTTGATTTGTCGCTGATTTTTCGAGAAACGCCTCAGGGATTGATCGGAGAATGGGAATATGCAACAGATTTGTTTGAAGCTAAAACCATTCAACGGATGGTGGGACATTTTGCAGTTCTGCTTCGCTTAATTGTTGATCGCCCAAACCAATCTATCAATACTCTGCCTTTGATGACAGAGGATGAACGTCAGCAACTACAGCGCTGGAATCAAACTCAAGCCGATTATCCCCTCATATCATGTCCGTATAAACAGTTACGATATCCAGCCCTCGCCCCCGTCCCCTCTCCCATGCTTGGGAGAGGGGTGCCCTCTTGGCGGGGTGAGGGTTCATATAATAAGTCATTAACCGGACATGATATCACTCAAACTTTCGTTGACCTGTTTGAAGCTCAAGTTGAGAAAACACCCAATAATCTGGCTTTGGTGTTTGAATCCCAAAGCCTCACATACCAGCAACTGAATCAACACGCCAACCAACTGGCTCATTATTTAATTCAAAATTACCAAATTCAGCCAGATACTTTAATCGGGATTTGTGTTGAACGTTCTAGTGAGATGATTATTGGTGTACTGGGTATCCTCAAAGCGGGTGCTGCTTATGTGCCGATTGACCCCAATTATCCAACTGAGCGGATTGAGTTCATGTTAGAAGATTCTGGGACATCAGTGTTGCTCACCCAAAGTTTTCTGCAGAACCAATTACTTGGGGCGAACACCAAACACCCACCCCATGTCATTTGTTTGGATGAGACAACTTTTGCCGAACAATTAACAGATAATCCCAGTCCCCAAAGTAGGGCTGATAATTTAGCTTACCTGATCTACACGAGCGGTTCCACCGGACGACCTAAAGGCGTGATGATTGAGCATCAAGCACTGGTGAATCTCAGCTTTCACTGTGCGAAAATTTTTCAAGTTGAACCCCAAAGCCGATTGCTTCAGTTTGCGTCTTTTAGTTTTGATCCATCTGTGGCGGAAATTGCTACTAGCTTAGTTACCGGTGCAAGCTTGTATCTTGCTCCCAAAGAAACCTTGTTACCCAGTCAAATCTTAGTTGACTTCTTGGCTGAGCACAAAATTACCCACATGTTTTTACCTCCTTCAGCCTTATCGGTCTTACCTCAAGCCACCTTACCCGATTTGCAAACCATAGGCGTTGGTGGTGAGGTTTGTCCGGCTGAATTAGTTACCCAGTGGGGACAACAACGGCGTTTTTTCAATTGCTACGGACCGACGGAAGCGACGGTGAATGCGACTTTTGCTTTGGTTCAACCCAATGGGAAAAAACCCCCCATTGGTCAACCGTTGCCCAATATCCGCATTTATATTTTAGATGCTCATAATCAACTGTTACCCCCAGGAATACCAGGGGAATTATGCATCGCTGGCGTTGGTTTAGCAAGAGGCTATCTCAACCGTCCTGAAACTACCAAGGGAAAATTCATGGACGTGGAATTATTCGGGAAAACTGAGCGAATTTACAAAACTGGCGACCGGGCAAAGTGGCTAGCAGATGGTAACTTAGAATACATAGAACGGATTGATAACCAAGTAAAACTGCGGGGCTTTAGAATTGAACTCGGTGAGATTGAATCAGTTTTGTTACAACATTCATCAGTCAAAGAAGCTGCCGTAATTTTATATGAAGCCGATCGTAGTCCTAGGTTAGTGGCATATGTCAAGGCGGCAGAAAAATCTGTTAATTTAGGGGGTCAACTCAAGGACTACCTCAAAACTCGTCTGCCGAATTATATGGTTCCTAGCCAGATTATGGTCTTGGATAGCTTGCCCCTTAGCCCTAATGGTAAACTAGATCGGCAATGTCTGCCAGCACCAGATATAGCCACTTCTACTCACTGGGAAATGCCTGTGACTCCAACAGAAGAACTGCTGGCTATTTTATGGCAGGCTCTGTTAAAAGTAAAATCTGTTGGTCGTCGAGACAACTTCTTTACCCTCGGAGGTCATTCCCTGTTAGCAACTCAATTGGTTACCCGAATTCGGGACAGTTTCGGGGTAGAATTGCCTGTACGCAAGGTATTTGAGCAAAGTGTTTTGTCTGAATTGGCTACAGTTATTGACAAAGCCGCTGCCGGTAGAGCCTTACCTCCCATCACACCACAGCTGTCAAATGACCCCAAAGTTCTGTCCTTTGCCCAATCAAGACTCTGGTTTTTAGCTCAGCTTGAAGGTAAAGGCACCTCGGCTACCTACAATATGTCAAATGCCTTGCAACTTGACGGCAACTTGGATATAGAGGCTTTACGTGCAAGTTTTGAGTATCTCCTCGAACGCCATGCCATTCTACGCACCTGCTTTCCTGCATTGGAGGGAGAACCGAAAGTAGTCGTCCAAAATCCAGAGGATATAGAAGTACTGGAGATCGTAGACTTACAAGAACTCGATTCCCAGACGCAAACTGTACAACGTTTAGCCGATACCCATGCTCAAGACCCCTTTGACTTAAATACTGGTCCCCTGTTCAAAGCGAAACTGCTGCAAGTTAGTAAACAGAAAAATGTGCTGCTGCTCAATATGCATCACATTATTAGTGATGGCTGGTCAATGGGGGTATTTAAGCGGGAATGGGAACAGGCTTATTCTGCTTTTGCTGCGGGTAATACTCCGAATTTGACACCGTTACCGATTCAGTATAGTGATTATGCGGCTTGGCAGCGCAGTTGGTTACAAGGGGATATCTTAAAAACCCAAGAAAATTACTGGTTTCAACAACTCAAAGATGCGCCCCGCTTGCTGGAGTTACCTACCGATCGTCCCCGTCCAGCGCAACAAAGTTACCAAGGTGGACGCGAGGAATATCGTTTAAGCAGCGAACTGACTCAGAAACTCAAAATCGTGAGTCAAAAATACGGGGTGAGTTTGTTTATGACCCTGTTGACGGCTTTTAGTATTTTACTATCCCGTTATAGCCGCCAAGAAGACTTATGTATCGGTACGGCGATCGCTAACCGCACCCAGAGCTACACAGAAGGATTGATTGGCTTTTTTGTCAATACCTTAGTATTGCGGAGTCAAGTAAAACCAGAGCAAGGATTTAATGAGTTACTCCAACAAACCCGCCAAACTTGCCTAGATGCCTATGCTCATCAAGATATCCCCTTTGAGTATTTGGTAGAACAATTGCAACCAGAACGTAGTCTGAGCCATAACCCCTTATTCCAAGTAATGATGGTGTTGCAAAACACCGAAGGGGCGGGGACGAATGTTAGTTTACCAGGGCAAGACATTCAATGGTTAGAGCAAAGTTATCCATTTGCCAAGTTTGATTTGACACTGGATCTTTGCGAAAGGGGCGACCAACTGCATTGTATGTGGGAATATGCCACCGATCTATTTGAGGCTGAAACGATTGGGCGCATGGCAGGACACTTTGAAGTCTTGCTCCTCGCAATCGCCCAAAATCCCCAACAACCTATCAGTACGCTACCCTTGATGACAACAGCAGAAATCCAAAAACTGCGAGTTTGGAATCAAACCAATATCAATTATCCTCAAGACCAAACTCTGGTGACTCTGTTTGAACAACAGGTAGCAAAAACGCCTGATAACATTGCGGTAGTGTTTGAAGATCGCAGCCTAAGTTATCAAGAACTGAACCAGAAAGCCAATCAGTTGGCGTATTCTCTGTTAGAACTCAAAAGAAAGCAACAATTGCCTGACAACCCATTGATAGCGATCTGCGTAGAGCGATCGCTCTTAATGGTCATTGGCTTGTTTGGCATCCTCAAAGCGGGTGGGGCTTACGTGCCGATTGACCCCAACTACCCCCCAAAGCGTATTCGTTTCATGCTTGAAGACTGTGGAACCTCGGTTTTACTCACCCATAGTCAACTCAAAGACCAATTAGCGTTGTGCGATCGCCCCTTGGGCGCAGCGCTTCGCTATCGCCAATACCAAGTACTGTATTTAGATGAGGATAGCTTTGCCAACCAACCTACAGAGAACCCAAGTTGTCAAAGTCAACCCGATGATTTAGCTTATGTCATTTACACATCAGGCTCTACTGGGCAACCCAAAGGCGTACAATTACTACACCAGGGTTTAAGTAACTATTTACACTGGGCAAAAGACTTTTATGCAGTAGCGCAAGGACAAGGTACGCCTGTGCAGTCTTCTCTTAGCTTTGATGCAACGATTACCTCCCTGTACCTACCTCTAATTTGTGGGCGTACCACCACCTTGGTAAGAGAAAAACAAGAGATTGAAGCTTTAGCAAACATTGTTAAACAAAATAATCATCTCTCCCTAGTTAAAATCACACCTTCGCATCTGGAAATACTGAATCAGCAACTCGATCCTGATGCCATGCCGAATCGGGTCAATGCTTTTGTTTTAGGCGGTGAGGCATTACACGCTAACCAAATAATTCCCTGGCAGACTCATGCCCCCGATACCCGATTGCTCAACGAATATGGACCTACAGAAGCGGTTGTGGGATGTTGCGTCTACGAAGCAACTGGAAAAAGGGATCTGGTTGGCGATTTATTGATAGGAAAGCCAATTGCCAATACACGTATTTACATCTTAGACGACCAAAACCAACCCCAACCTCCTGGTATTCTTGGGGAACTTTGTATTGCGGGTGCTGGTTTAGCCCGTGGTTATCTCAACCGTCCCGAACTTACAGCAGAAAAATTCATTTCTCTCGAATTGTTAGGCGAACGAGAACGAGTCTACAAAACCGGAGATTTGGCCAGATGGTTGCCAGACGGTAACTTAGAATACCTGGGGCGGATTGATAACCAAGTAAAACTACGCGGATTTCGCATCGAATTGGGTGAAATTGAAGCTTTGTTAGTCAAACACCCCAAAATTCAGCAAGCAGTTGTAATTATAGCAGGAGAAGATGCGATCGATAAGCGCTTGCTGGCTTATATTGTACCCACACCAACAGATAACGACCTTGAAGATAAAATTCAAACTGAACAGGTTGAACTGTGGCAGCAAGTTTTCAGTGATAGCTACTCTCAGCAACAAGCCCCAACCGATGACCCAACCCTCAATCTAGCTGGTTGGAATGATAGCTACACAGGAAAACCCATTCCCCAAGCGGCAATGCAGGAATGGCGAGATACAAAAGTTGCACAAATCCTGGAACTTGAAGCGCAACGGATTTGGGAAATCGGTTGCGGGACAGGGATGTTATTATTTAAAATTGCGCCCCATTGTCAGCATTATCTAGGTACGGATTTTTCACCTGAAGCATTGCAGTATATTGAACAACATCTCAAACAACAGTCTCTTAATAACATTACCTTAAAAGCCAGTGCAGCGCACCAGTTTGACGGCATTGAAACGGGTGCTTATGACTTGGCGATCCTGAATTCTGTCATCCAGTATTTTCCCTCCTTGGATTACTTTTTGTTAGTTTTGGAGGGGGCTGTCAAAGCTGTGACGACGCAAGGAGCAATCTTTATTGGGGATGTACGAAATCTCCATCTGCTGGAGGCTTTCCACACCGCAGTCGAGTTTGATCGCGCCCCCGATGAGTTATCAATTAAAGACTTGCGTCAACAGATTCAAAAAAGCATTCGCACCGAAGGCGAATTACTGATTGACCCTGATTTCTTTATCGCCCTCAAACAACGAATTCCTCGGATTAGTCGTGTGCAAATTCAATTGCAACGGGGTTATGCTGCGACGGAAATGAGCCGTTTTCGTTATGACGTTGTTTTACATCTCGATCGCACAGATACTCCCGTTGCGGAACCACAATGGTTAGATTGGCAAGGCGAACAACTGAATTTGGAAACAATCGAGAGAATTTTAACGACTCAGCAACCGGAGTTGCTAAGCATTAAAGATATTCCGAATCCTCGTCTCACCTCAGAAATGGCGCTGTTAGAAAAAATTGCTCAATTAGATGGTACTGTTACAGACTTAAAAGCGGTAGTTGCCCAAGCCAAATCAGGCATAGAACCCGAAGCATTCCGAACTTTAGCGCAAGGTCTGCCCTATACCCCTTTTATCCAATATAGCCCCACAGGATTTTCCCATTACAATGTTGTCTTTCAACGGAATATTCCTGGACAGGTGACATTGCCAAGATTTACTCAAGGAGAGAATTTGCGGCTGAAACAAGGGCAAGATTACGCAAACCAACCGTTGCAATATCGCACTCCTCTAGTTGATTCAGCGTTATTAGCCGAATGGCGAGATTTTCTGGAAAAAAATCTCCCTGAATATATGATTCCTAGTCATTTCACTGTCTTAGAACAACTGCCACTGACACCAAATGGAAAAGTAGACCGCCTCGCATTAAGATCGCGCCAATCAGCAGTTTCATCAACAGACATTGAATTGCCCGTAACATCGACAGAAAAATTGCTGGTTCAATTATGGGCGAAGCTGCTTAAATATGAAGCGATAGCCCGCCAAGATAACTTCTTTAACTTGGGGGGACATTCCCTAATCGCCACCCAACTGTGCGCCCGCATCCGCGACACATTCAAAGTAGAACTGCCACTGCGCTCTGTATTTGAGTACCCCACCCTCAGCGAATTGGCGAATTATCTCGATACCTGCATTTGGGTTAATTCATCCGCCGCAGATATGCAACCTTTAAATTCAGACGAAGAGGAAATTGAACTATGACACAAAAAGAGTACGTAGTTTCTTTAATGCTTCGTTTGCAGAACATGGGCGTACGTATTTGGGCTGAAGATGATAAGTTACGGATTCGTACTAGCAAAAATGCTCTCACGAATGTACTTAAGCAGGAAATTCAAACCAACAAGGCAGATATATTAGCATTCTTAAATGCTGCCAAAGCCACAACTGTCATGGCAGAGGCAATTCCCACCTTAAAACCTGATGCCCCGAAGCTTCTTTCCTTTGCTCAACAACGCCTCTGGCTGTTAGCACAACTCCAAGGATCGTCAGCTACTTACAATATGCCGATGGCTTTACAACTGGACGGCAACCTTAATATTGATGCCCTGCGCTCTAGTTTGGCTTATCTGCTTAACCGTCATGCTAGTCTGAGGATGTGTTTTCCTAAAGTGGCGGGACAACCTCAAGTTGTTATCCAAAATTTAGACGAAATCGAAGTTCTAACAGTACTAGACTGGCAAAACTTTGATGAACATCCTAACTCCCCAACCGTCCAGCGTTTAATCGATGCTCATGCTCAAGAACCGTTTGACTTAAATACTGGTCCAGTGTTTAAAGCCAAACTGCTACAATTGCAAGAGCAGAAATATGTGTTGCTCATTAACATGCACCATATTATCAGTGATGGTTGGTCAATGGGAGTATTTGTTCGTGAGTTACGGCAAGCTTATACCGCCTTTGCCCAAGGTCAAAACCCAAATTTGGCTCACCTACCCATTCAATACAGTGACTATGCAAACTGGCAACGAAACTGGTTACAAGGGGAAGTATTAGAAAACCAGATCAACTATTGGAAACATCAACTCAAGGATGCTTCCCCATTACTGGAGTTGCCTACCGATTATCCTCGCCCAGCACAGCAAAGCTACCGAGGCAAACGCTATCTCTACTCTCTCACACCGGAATTAAGCGCTGCCGTTAAAACCTTCAGTCTTCAACTTGGGGCAAGCGTGTTTATGACCTTGTTGGCGGCTTTAAGTCTTCTGCTTTCTCGTTACAGTCGCCAAAACGATCTGTGTATTGGTTCTCCGATTGCTAACCGCACCCATAGCCAGACGGAAGGGTTAATCGGCTTTTTTGTCAATACCCTTGTGTTGCTAACGAGAATCAAGCCTGAGCAAAGTTTTATTGAGTTCCTGCAACAAACTCGCTCCTCTTGTTTAGATGCTTATGCTCATCAAGACATTCCCTTTGAGCTTTTGGTAGAAAAGTTACAACCAGAGCGCAGCATGAGCCATAATCCATTATTCCAGGTCATGTTCGCACTGGAAAATAATGAAAGTCCCGATCTGAGTTTGCCGGGAGTAGAGGTTGAATGGCTCGATTTAACTTGTCCGTTTGCTAAGTTTGACCTAACGCTTCTGGTCATAGAATCTGACAACCAATTAAATTGCTCTTGGGATTACGCTACCGACCTCTTTGATTCGAGTACTATACAACGGATGGCGGAACATTTTAAAGTTCTGCTTCAAGGAATTGTGGATAACCCAAACCAACCTATTAGTACTCTGCCTTTGATGACAGCAGCTGAACTGCTGCAACTTCAATGTTGGAATCAAACTCAAACCGACTATCCCCAGGATAAAACTCTAGTTGACCTATTTGAAGCTCAAGTTGAAAAAAACCCTCATAATCAAGCTTTGGTGTTTGAATCCCAAAGTCTAACTTATCAGCAACTGAATCAACTCGCAAACCAACTCGCTCATTATCTCATTCAAAACTACCAAATTCAGCCAAACACTTTAATTAGTATCTGTGTCGATCGCTCTATTGAGATGATTGTTGGTGTACTCGGTATCCTCAAAGCAGGTGGGGCTTATGTACCAATCGATCCCAATTATCCACCCGATCGTATTCGGTTCATGCTACAAGATTCTGGGACATCGGTGTTGCTGACCCAAAGTTTCCTCCTAGACCAATTACCACTAACTGAACTGGAAAACCCCCCGAAGATCATTTGTTTAGATCGGGAAACTTTTGCCGAATTAACAGATAATCCTAGTCCTCAAAGTACACCATTAGATTTGGCTTATGCGATCTATACCTCTGGTTCGACAGGAAGACCCAAGGGGGTAATGATTGAGCATCGAGGACTGGTCAATATGACTTTGGCAGTTAACCAAGTTTTGCTTCTTCAACCCCAAAGCCGTTTGCTTCAGTTTGCTTCAATCAGCTTCGATGCCTCAATTTGGGAAATTGCTACTGCCCTCGCCGCTGGCGCTTGTTTATACGTTGTTAAAAAAGAAACCTTGTTATCCAGTCAAAAATTAGTGAACTTTTTAGGCGATCGCAAAATTTCCCATGTCACGTTACCTCCTTCAGTCTTATCCCTATTACCTCAAGCGACGTTACCTGATTGGCAAACCGTAGTTACTGCTGGTGAAGCTTGCCCAACAGAATTAGTTACCCGGTGGGCAAAAGGACGGCGTTTTTTTAATGGTTACGGACCGACGGAATCTACGGTTTGTGCAAGTATCGCTCTTTGTGAACCCAATGGCAAAAAACCGCCCATTGGTCAACCGTTGCCGAATATCCGCATCTACATTTTAGATGCACACAATCAACCATTACCCCTAGGAATACCTGGGGAATTGTGTATCGCAGGCGTTGGTTTAGCAAGAGGCTATCTCAATCGTCCTGAAACTACCGCCCAAAAATTTCTTGAAGTTGAATTATTCGGTAAAACTGAGCGAATTTACAAAACTGGCGACTTGGCAAAATGGGGGTCTGACGGAAACCTGGAATATCTGGGTCGCATTGACGACCAAATTAAACTAAGGGGCTTTAGAATTGAACTCGGTGAGATTGAATCACTATTATTGCAACATCCATCAGTTAAAGAAGCTGTTGTCACCTTATATAAAACTGAGAGCAACCAGAGTTTAATTGCCTATGTAACGGGAATTACCACTGATTTGTCTACCCAATTGAAAAATTACCTCAAATCCCGTCTACCCGATTACATGATACCATCTCAGATCGTGGTAATGGATAAATTGCCTTTAACTCCCAATGGCAAAATTGATCGTCTCGCTTTACCTGCTCCCAATGATGGGGTTGAAGCTTTATATGCAGCCCCGCGTAACGAAGTTGAAAAACAACTAGCACAAGTCTGGTCTGCTGTACTTGAACTTCAAGAAATTGGGATTTATGATAACTTTTTCGACAGAGGCGGTCATTCTTTACTGGCGATGAAATTGCTCAATGATATTCAACAGGTATTTGGGCAACAACTTTCCTTGAGCAGTTTATTTCAGAATCCTACTATTGCTCAACTGGCACAACAACTCTGTCATACTGAGGTTCAATCCCATCCCGATTTACTGTCTCTCCAACATGACGGAGATGCAGCCCCTCTATTTTGTCTTCCTGGCGCAAACGGACACGGCTTCTATTTTCGAGATTTGGCAATCAATTTAGGAAATTCGCAGCCAGTGTATGGACTCGAAACTCCAGGAAGAGACGGTCTTAGCCCACTCCCTAACTCAGTAGCAGCCCATGCAAGTCAACTCCTAACGCTATTACGTCAACAGCAAGCCAAGAGTCCATACATACTAGCAGGATACTCTTCAGGTTGTGCTGTGGCTTTTGAAATGGCTTTCCAACTGGAACAGCAAGGTGAAAAGGTGGGTTTGCTGGCTATCTTTGATGCCGGACTAGTTTCTCACCCTGAGTATTTAACTGATAGAGCAGATATTGATTGGATTTGGCAATCGATTCAACGGACTGAAGCCTTAAAGGGAGTTTCTTTAGGTTTGAAATACGATGATTTAGCTGCCCTGACGGATGACCAAGCCCGTTGGGATCTGGCGTCCGAGTATTTATACCGACATAATATTCTACCGGAACACTCAACCCAATATTTACTCAAAACCAATATGAAAGTAATGAAAGTGCTGACGCGCAATTACGCGAATTATCAGCCTAATCATCGAATTTCTGCCCCCATTGTTTTATTCCGCGCTCAAGAAGTTCATGATATTGTTTTACAAGAACTCCAAGCTATTTCCGATTACGCTCTACCGGATTGGGGATGGCAAGCTTATACTCTAAAGCCTGTTAAGGTGATATCTGTACCTGGTAACCACGGTCGAATGCTTTATGAACCCAATGTAAAAATATTAGCCACAGAATTACTAAACACCATAAAACTAAACTAATTTTTAAGATATGCAATCTACAACTTTTATTAATAAAACCTCAACGAATGATTCTTCTCCAGGTTTTAATCAATTTTGGGAGAAGGTCAGAGCGATCGCCGGACCTTACTGGTATCCAACAGAAGCAGAAGGAAGAGCATTTTCAGATGTGATTCGTTCATGGGGAATGCTCATTCTCCTGATCTTATTAATCATCGCATTCGTGGGAGTAACTGCCTTTAATAGCTTCGTTAGTCGTTATTTGATCGATGTTATTATTGAAGAAAAAGATTTTACTAAATTTGTTGATACGTTATGGGTTTACGGTGCTTCCCTTGTAGGTGTAACGCTCTTAGTAGGATTTTCTAAATTTGTTAGAAAACAAATCGCTCTTGATTGGTATCAATGGCTAAATAATCAGATTATATCAAAATATTTGAGCAATCGTGCTTATTATAAAATCAACTTTAAATCCGATGTTGATAATCCAGATCAACGAATATCCCAAGAAATCGCACCACTTACCAAGAATGCTCTTAGTTTTTCGGCTACTTTCCTCGAAAAAGTGCTGGAAATGGGAACTTTTTTAATAATTCTCTGGTCTATTTCCCGATTTGTTGCAATTGCATTGATTGCTTATACCATAATAGGCAATTTAATTGCTGTTTACTTGGCTCAAGAATTGAATAAGATTAATCAAGAGGAACTCGAATTTGAAGCAGACTATACTTACAGTCTGACTCATATTCGTAATCACGCTGAATCAATAGCTTTTTTTCAGGGGGAAAACCAAGAATTAAATATAATTCAGCGAAGATTTATTAATATTATTCAAAGTACTAAACGTAGGATTAATTGGGAGAGAACTCAGGATATTTTTAGCAGGGGATATCAGTCGGTTATCCAAATATTTCCATTTATAGTACTCGGTCCTTTATATTTTAGAGATGAAATTGATTTTGGAGAACTTAGCCAAGCCAGTTTAGCTTGTAATCTGTTTGCCGGTGCTATGGCAGAATTAATCAGAGAATTTGCAACTTCAGGACGATTTTCCAGTTATGTTGACCGTTTATCTGAGTTGTCCAGTACGTTGTCAGCTGTTACGCAACAGCCAGAGAACGTAAGTACCATCAAAACAATAGAAGAAAACCGTCTGGCTTTTGAGCATGTCACCTTACAAACGCCAAACTATGAACAGGTAATCGTCGAAGACTTATCACTATCTGTTCAACCAGGAGAAGGTTTATTGATTGTTGGTCCGAGTGGTCGAGGAAAAAGTTCTCTATTGAGAGCGATCGCTGGTTTGTGGAATGCGGGAACGGGTCGTCTGGTGCGACCTCCCCTAGAATCCGTCTTATTTTTGCCCCAACGTCCTTATATAATTTTAGGAACTTTACGCGAACAGTTACTCTATCCTCATACAACTCGTCAAATGAGCGATCGAGAACTCGAATTCGTTTTGCAACAAGTTAACCTGCAAAACTTGCTGACTCGAATCGATGGCTTTGATAGAGAAGTCCCTTGGGAGAATATTTTATCGTTAGGAGAACAACAACGCTTGGCTTTTGCACGATTGTTAATCACTCATCCCAGCTTTACTATTTTAGATGAAGCAACCAGTGCTTTGGATTTGAAAAATGAAGGGAATTTATATGCACAATTGCAATCAACGAAAACAACTTTTATCAGTGTTGGACATCGAGAGAGTTTGTTTAATTATCATCAATGGGTTTTGGAACTTTCACAGGATTCCAGTTGGCAACTTGTGACAGTGCAGGATTACCGCCTTCAAAAAGTCCAAGAAATTATGACTAATCCTCCCGATCACCCTCAAATTACAATAGATTCACCATAGAATCAATCCCTAAGTCAACCAGAAACAAGCACAATTTCAGGGCTTTCTCATCAGGAAATGCACATATTAACAGGCGCTACCATTAGCATCATCACAAGCAAGGCAAGCCTTGGCAAATCCATCACAACTCAGGATGGTACTTACCCAATACTGCGTAGGATTTGCAAAAATTAGAAACCCGGTTTCTTTAAGAAACCGGGTTTCTGGCACCTCAACTATTCTCAGCCCTTGCAGTATTGGGTACCTACCGCTATAACAAAGACCCCCTCGTGTTGAAATGGGTCAGAGTTTAGGGTTATGTTGCAAAAACTCTTCGCAATCTGTTATTCGTAAAACTGGTGATACTCATGTTGAATGGCAAACTTATAATTAAAAATTCGTAGTTCGTAATTCGTAATTCGTAATTATTTTTCATCCTGGGATTTAAACCCCGACTGAAAAATGACCACGTATAGACGTGGGGGTATCAAACCCGTTTTTACCTGTACCTGGCAATTACCAATTATGATGAACTCCAAATTTTGGCAACAGAACTTTTTTTAGAATCAGGCACATGCTTACTAAACAGCAAAGACAACTAGTTACTTATAAAAAAATTACGATTTATGAACGAACATACAAATTACCTGTTCTAAAAAATATAGCTTTAAAAGCTGTTCAAAAAAAAATTAAAGAACGTCGAAGATTAATTAAAGAAGGCGTTCAGCATCATCAGTTTTGGGGAATAATTAAGCGGAAAGAAGAAATTAGTCAGAGCCAAATTTTTCAAGAAAGCCAATTACTAATAAAAGATTACACTCACCTGATGAATTTTATAGAAAATTATAAGGATAGTTATCAAAATTTTTTGCTGAAGCTGACTGATGATTTTAAAAATTTGTTTACACAAAAATATCTGGAACTAAAAAGCTTAGAAGATGAAAGAGAAAACCTAGAGATTAAAAATCAGAAAAATCAAAAAATATTTGATGAATTAAAATGGGAAAAAAAAGAAAACTTTAAAGCACTTTTACTATTAAGCAATGCTTGTTTTTTAATGTTAGAAAAAATAAAATTGCTTAGTGAAGGACTTAAAACGCTGGCAGAAGATACTAAAAATCAAAAGCAAATTGTCCAACAAGTAGCTAAAGATTTAGAAGTCTATCAAGAAATTTACGAATATCAAAGAAAAGCCCAGAAACTTCGTCAAGAAATAGTAGAAATAGCCGAGACTGCAATTAATTTTGAAAATTATTTACAAGATTACTTTAGTCCCTTTCAATCATTAATAGATGAAGTAGTAAAAATAGATGAGGATTTTTACTCAACTGTCGGAGAAATTAAAAATTTAGCGGATAATATTTTCAAGTCTCAGTCAAATTTATTAATTCCCAAAGAAACTGACGGGATTTCTGAAACTTTTCTAGATTTTATGGTTTCAAGTTATGAAAAGAAAGAAAGATTAAAAGATGCTTTGATTCAATCTCAATTTTTAGATTGGCAAATCCATAATTTTGACTTAGCCAATAATTCCTTTTCTTTAGACAAAGAGATTGACTCAATATCTAACTATATCTCCAAGCAACTTGTCGAGCAAAGAAAAGAGATAGGGATAGCAGAAACAAACTTTGTCTCTATAACGCCTCTCCCTGTTGTTCAAGAAACCGGATTGATAAGACTGACTAATGACGATTATACTTTAACAAAAGAAGTTAAAAATAAAAATAACATTGATTATACCAAACTGCGGGAGATCCTCGCCCAGCATAAGTGGAAAGAAGCTGACATTGAAACCACTAAATTAATGCTAAAAGTCATAGGTAAGAGTTATTGGAATGAAGTTTATAAAGAAGATATTGATCACTTTTCTTGTAAAGACCTCCAAACCATTGACCAACTGTGGTCAGAATACAGTCATGGTTATTTCGGCTTTAGCATTCAGCAAAGTGTTTGGAGCGAAATGGGTGGTCAAGTAGACTATGAAACAGAAAAGAGACTCGGCGATCGCCTTGGTTGGCGAAAAGAGGGAAATTGGTTAGACTACGATCAACTAACTTTTGAATTGTCCCATACCACACCAATGGGACACCTACCGGTCAAATGGTTACACTATGACCAACATACCTTTGACTTATCCCCATCATCTGCTGAACACCTTTCAATGGGAGCGTGGCGGGTGGGGTCTTGGTTAGTTTGGCAGATGCACTTATTCTTTGAGCGTGCAAAAATTTGTAACGGAATCCCATGAGTTAATCGCACATTTCTTAATAACAGAGAAAAATAGAGCCAAAGCTAATTAGAGAGGATGTATTTAAAGTCTAGAATATAGCTTGTAGGTACTAAAATACTTTAATTATTTTGGAGGTAAACATGAATAATAGTAATCTTTCTGATATAGAAATAGAAAATTTACTTTTTGGAAAATGGCGTTTTGATACGTCTTGGGAAAAAATTTCTATTACATTAAAAGATGACATGACCTATGAGCAAACCAAAATTCAAACATTCATTTTATCTAAACCTAGGGAAATTATCACAGGTAATAAATTTCTTGGTGTATGGTACGTAAGTGAAAGAAAATTGTGTTTAAATGTTAAAAGCGCTCCCAAATCATTTTTCAATTTTCATATCCCGCTATTATTTAGGGTTTCTATTGCAGATATAGTAGCTAATTTCGGTTCTTTGTTTATAACAGAAAAGTATGAAGTCATTAAAATTAATAGTTCTAATTTTCTAATAATGGATGTAGATAAATCAGTTATTGTTGGCACAAAAATTAACTAATACTTGAAGCGCTGCGATCGCGCTCTTCTCTCAAGGGGAGACGAGTCGCGCACTCGTGCGTCGCTACCGCTTTGAAGATCGCGAACGACGCTTGTAGCGCGACTCGTTTCCCCGAGTGATATGAGGTTTTTTCAGAACGAATCGTAGGGAACAAAATTTTGTTCCAAACTCTCTACTGGAGTTTAGACTAAGCCATGCAAAACAACCCAGTAGGACTGAGTTAATTA
>CAXTSI010000018.1:0-37242 GCA_964246695.1 uncultured bacterium | reverse complement strand
ATTCCCCACTCCCCACTCCCCACTCATTATTTGTGTACAATCAACTAGAGCCTTTGTTTTTTCGCGGCTGTGTCCTACATTTAATAAAGTGCGTGCCATTTACTGCATCAATCCAGACTGTCAACGTCCTTATCCCCAGCGTTGGGGAAACAAGTTTTGCAACAGTTGTGGCGCATCGCTACAGCTTGTAGACCGTTATGTCCCACTCGAACGTTTAGGAGAGGGAGGTTTTGCCCAAATTTACACGGTTTGGGATCAAAAGACGCAAACAGAAAAGGTACTGAAAGTCTTGGTGGAAGATTCACCAAAGGCTTTGGAATTGTTTGTCCAAGAGGCGGCGGTTTTAAGCAGTTTGCGTCATCCAAGTGTCCCCAAAGTTGATGCCGATGGCTATTTTAATGTAGAAATTTTGCAGGCAACGTCTTTACAAGGGAATTTTATCCCACGCCAGCTATCTTGTCTGGTGATGGAAAAAATTAATGGTCAAACTTTGGAAGAGGTATTCCAGCAATTTCCCCAAGGGTGTCCCCAAGAGTTGGTGTTAAACTGGTTGGCGCAGGCGGTGGAGATTTTGCAGGAATTACACAAACGCAACATTATTCACCGCGATATTAAACCTTCTAATTTAATGCTGCGATCGCCCTTAGCCCCTCTGAATAAAGGGGGTTGGGGAGATTTGATCCTGATTGATTTTGGTGGGGCGAAACAATTTAGTTTCAGCCTTTTTCGTCGAGAACCTTCTTCAACCAGGTTATTTTCTTCAGGCTACAGTCCACCAGAACAAATAGCTGGGGGTAATGTCGGACCAAGTAGCGATTTTTACGCCCTTGGTCGGACGATGATTGAGATGTTGACAGGCATTTCTCTCCTTGACTTGGAAGATCCGCTGAGTGGAAAATTGCTCTGGCGCAATGGGGTGAATGTCAATCCTAAACTAGCAGATTTGCTGGATGAAATGGTGCAGGAGGATATGCGATCGCGTCCAGCAAACGCGGCGATCGTGCAAAAAAGTTTAGCTCATATTGCCCAACCCTCTGCCCAACAGCAGTTTTTCTCCCAGCTAGGGTTATCTTTCCGTCTCACATTAGGCAGTATTAAGCAAGCGCCCACTTACTTGATTAAAGCCTTTGGCAGAACGACTTTCTTCATATTCAAGGCAATTTTTAAGGTCTTACTAGCCTGTATAGATACAACTTGGACAATGTTTCTCACTGGCGTTGGCGCTGGTTTTGGTGCGATCTTTGGGTTGATTTTGGCGAATCAAACAAACTTGGATAACCAATTAACCGAATTTTTGTCTCGTCAGCTACCCGGACTTTTTGCGAACCATCAAACTGTTTCAAGTTCACAGATGCTTTTATTTGTCGGATCTGGTTTGGGAACTGCATGGGGGCTGACGGTGGCGGGGGGTTTTGGTCAGCGGCGACGATTTTTGGTGGCGTCGCTGATGGGGATCGTTGCTTATGGGTTTGGTTGGATCGTTTTGCAATTAACTACACCACAAAATCCAGCTGATGGTTTTGTGAAAATGATTTTGGCTGCTGTTTTCCTGCTTACCCTTGGTTTAGGTCTGCGCAGCCATCACATAATTCACGCTGTGATGGCGGGATTCGGCACTGCGATCGTCTTCGCGGGTTTGATTGTTTTAGGGTTTCCAACTAATATATTATTTTTTAGTTCTTCGAGTTGGAATCAGTTGTGGCTTTCTGTTACTTTTTTTGGCTTTATGGGTGTCGTTCTGAGTTTCTGGTTAGGGGTAAGTAACTACCTCATCGTCCCTGGGTTACGCTTTTTGGGTTGGCGTTAGTCTATGATTTGCTAATGGCTAATGGCTAATTGCTAATTGCTAATTGCTAATTGCTAATGGCTAATGGCTAATTGCTAATGGCTAATGGCTAATGGCTAATGGCTAATGGCTAAATGGCAATGAACAATTAGCAATGAACAATGAACAATGAACAATTAGCAATTGACGATTACCAAAAATAAGATCCCCCCTTGCCACTTTTTTAATTTGGCAAGGGGGGATCTGATGTTTCGTTGTCTATAGAGCTTCTGTATAAGTTTGGGTCACACTCTCCTGGCTCAAGCCACAAAGATCGATAGAAGGTAGGCTAACCGACTAAACCCTAATCACCCGAAGGTTTTCGGCAATCTCATGAGTGTCAACTCCGTGTAACCTCTTGCCCTTAACGGGGTCTGAGTATATTCGTCAGCACTTACTGCGCTTGACTTCATGATTCTATAGTAGAAATTATTTATGACTTTGCCAACCCTTTTTACCAGAGTTTATATATTTTTTATAAATCTTTTATTATTTATTCATATTTGGAGTGTGCCACAGAAGTGGTATGTGTAAGGATGACAGTAAGTAGGTCGAAAAAATAAATCATCATTGGTTCGTAGTTGCGCAAAGCGCGCGCTTTGCGCAACTACAAGCCTTTCGCCTCTATTTTACAAAAATTTACATAGTTGGTATGATTCTCACCGACCTACTTACATGCTGGCTAAAATAATCAACTTTTAACCCATCTGTAAAAAATATGAACCTTAAGATTGCCGCCACCGTTACCCTGTTCGTTTTTTTTGGGCTGACAGAGCGAACTTTTGCAGCCAATCAGCAAGACTTGGCACAGTTGAAGGCAACGGGTTCCTGTAATCGATGTGATTTGACTGGTGCTGATTTAACTAGATTTAATCTGACTGGAGCAAATTTGCGAAGTGCGAATTTAAGTAAAGCCAATTTATCCCAGGCTAATCTCACCAATGCAGACCTCACAAGTGCAAATCTGGAAGCTGCAGTGTTGAATGGTACAAATCTCAATAGCGCCTCCCTGACGGGTGCGAATCTAAAAGCGGCAGCGTTGGAAAATGCCGATCTAACTTTTGCTAATTTGGTCGGCACCAATTTAGAAGCTGCTAACCTGAAGGGTGCTAAATTGCAGATCACCAATTTCCGGGGAGCGAACTTCCGGCTGACAACTATGCCCGCTGGTGACGTCTCTTCTAACAAACCTTATTGGTGGTCCTTACAGCGTCAAAGTCTTGGGGAGTGTAACAAGTTCAAACAAAGCGGTGTCCCTGGCACAACCTGCTACGGACAATAGAAAAGTCAGTAGGGGCAAAGGCTTTGCCTTTGTCCCTACTTTAAATAAAATACAAGTTAGTCCAAAATATGATACTGTATGTTCTGCTAAATACCTATTAGGGCTTGATCGTCAGGAATGCAAGTATTTTCGTAAAAATGCCTACCAGGTATTCAATAAGAGTTATCTATCATTGAAACAAAAGCGCGTAAAGTTTTATTAATCGATGCTCACCCGTATTAAAGACTTAGCAACAACAATAGCGCCCCGCTTGATTGAAATTCGCCGTCACATTCACTCTCACCCAGAACTCAGCGGTCAGGAATACCAAACAGCTGCTTTCGTTGCTGGTGTATTATCTTCCAGTGGTATTGCTGTGCAGGAGGGAGTAGGCAAAACCGGGGTGATCGGAGAACTACAAGGCACTGGCAATGATGAGCGTATTTTGGCAGTTCGCACTGATATGGATGCTTTGCCAATTCAAGAACGCAATAGTTTGGAGTTCGTTTCTCGCGCACAAGGCATAATGCACGCTTGCGGTCACGATGTCCATACTACATTGGGGTTAGGAACGGCAATGATCCTGTCACAAATGGCAGAAGAGTTACCTGGTAAGGTGCGGTTTTTATTTCAGTCAGCAGAGGAAATTGCCCAAGGTGCTTATTGGATGGTGAAAGATGGGGCAATGGAAAATGTTTCCGCTATATTAGGTGTTCATGTTTTCCCTTCTATACCAGGCGGTTCAATTGGTGTGCGTTATGGAGCACTGACGGCAGCGGCTGATGAATTGGAGATTATCATCATTGGAGAATCCGGGCATGGTGCTCGTCCCCATGAGGCAATTGATGCAATCTGGATTGCCGCACAAGTTATTACTACACTTCAACAAGCAATTAGCCGGACCCAGAATCCCTTACGTCCACTAGTACTAAGTATAGGGCAGATTAATGGTGGCAGAGCGCCGAATGTGATTGCGGATCGGGTGCGATTGTTGGGAACCGTGCGATCGCTGCATCCCGAAACCCGTGCCAATCTGCCAAATTGGATTGAAAAAATCGTCGCCAGCGTTTGCAATTCCTACGGCGCAAAATATGAAGTTAATTATCGCCGGGGTGTACCAAGCGTACAAAATGATTATGAGTTGACGCAGTTAATACAGGTAGCCGCAGAAGAAGCTTGGGGTAGCGATCGCGTCCAAGTCTTACCCGAACCTTCTCTGGGCGCTGAAGATTTCTCCATTTATTTAGAACATGCTCCTGGTTCCATGTTTCGCTTAGGTGTAGGCTTCAAAGATAGAGCCGTTAATTACCCGTTACACCATCCTCAATTTGAAGTCAACGAATCTGCTATTGTTACTGGGGTTGTCACCCTTGCCTATAGTGTTTACAAATATTGGCAGCAAGCTTAAACTTTGTCAGGGGAGTTTTCAAATAACAACTCCCTTCACATAGTGAAGGGAGTTGTAAATTTAAGCCAGCATGCCATTAAACTCTAGATTAGACGAGGCGAAATTTCGCTCATCTAAGTCCATTGACTACTTCTATTTGCTGACAACACCCATTTTTTCTTGAATCTTGGTCTTAGCTGCTTTGAACTCAGTAGCTAATTGCTCGCTTTGTTGAGTGTTCAAGTTGTTGCGAATGGCGGCAAACATGGTGCTTTCTTCTTGACGAATGTGATCGCCAACAGCATCCATCAACTGTTTGATTTTATCTTTGAATTGAGCGGAATTCGTGCTGATAGCCTTAATTTCATCTAACATCCGCTTCATTTCGGCTTGTTCGTCAAACAGTTCCTGAGTATCCTTATCACCGTAGAAAGGACGTACTCTGGGGTAAACGACTTGCTCTTCAGCTTCAGCGTGAGCGCTCAGATCTTTGTAGATTTGACCGAAGTATTCTTGGATCTTTTGGGGATCGTTACTTGCCAGTAGTTCGGTGAACAGGGTATTTACCTTACCGTGATCCAGGCGGATAACATCCTGGATATTCATATCCTGCTTGTCAGTGGTTTGGGTTACAGCACTACCAACTACGCCGCTGAAGGCTGCCATAGCGTCTTGAACCCGTGCCCAAATTCCTTGATCCGCTTCAAGCCCAGTCAGTTCGCGGACACCCAAAACTTCCAGAACACCTTTGAGTTGCTCTTGGTGAGCGCGGTTCTCAAAGTTAATGGTATTCAAAGGTCCGATTGCCAGCATAACATCAGCACCAACTTTTTGAGCTGCTTTGTGAACTGTCAAACCGCTCATCACTTGCTGATGCTTCAGCAATTCATGCTGAAATACTTTTTCATATATGCTCAATTCAGAGCCTTTCATCAGCTTTTGAAGCGTTTCAATCATTTGTGTAATGGTTTGTTTTGGCTGAGCTTGGATGCCATACTGACCAATTACAGTCTCAAGAACGCCCAGATTTTTCTGGTCATCTTTGAGGAAATCTTGAATGCGCTGTTTGATTTCTGGATCGCTGATTTCGCTCAAAAACAGTTGTTCATTTTCAATGAGCAACTGTTGAATTGCTTTCATATCTGCCAATTTAACGGCTATAGCAGAGCGCTTAGTATCATCTAAAGTTGCTACCATTTTGTCGTTCTCCTCGGAAAACAAAATATTTATTATTCTCAATATTTAGGTTGTCACAAGAATTAGGACTCCTCCATCTTTCTTTTGAACGATAACACTCAATACTAGAGGTAGAGAAATGATATCTCGTTTGCTATTGTATCTTTTTTATGTTAACTGTATCACAATTAAAACTTGACTATATCGTTAAATAGAAAAATTTCCAACGACTTTTATAGTGATATTTATACTGATAGATAGATAACACTTAAAGCTTTACTCCACCATTAGATAGATAAAATTTTCCTACCATTTTTATAAATTGACTCCAGGATAGTTAAAATTGGTAAATGAAACTAGCAAAATATTAAATTTGAGTAACTTTGATTTAAAAGGAATGACCCTACAGGTTAAGCAACTAGAGGTAGAAGCAGGCAAACTAACACTGCAAGCAGAAGCCTACGTTGAACAAATTCCTAATAGTTAGTAGTTAGTGGTTAGTGGTTAGTGGTTAGTAGAACAACTAACAACTAACAACTAACAACTAACAACTAACAACTAACAACCAACAACTAACAACCAAAAATGGAAACTGAAGACAGAGAGACAACACCATACCCGAATATTCCAGCCTTTTTAGAAAGTGACAGCAGAGAGTTTCGCGATCCCGGCGTGCCTAGTACTGTGGTGATCGCAGGGCATCCCATTCATCCCCTTTTGGTACAATTCCCAATCTCTTTTCTTGTTGGGGCACTTCTCACTGATGGAGTCTTCTGGTTAACTAGTGATGTTTTTTGGGCACGCGCCTCTT
This sequence comes from uncultured bacterium, assembly GCA_964246695.1. Classification (GTDB taxonomy): domain Bacteria; phylum Cyanobacteriota; class Cyanobacteriia; order Cyanobacteriales; family Nostocaceae; genus Stigonema. The sequence continues at coordinate 30,782 of CAXTSI010000018.1, read as the reverse complement.
ACTGGCTGATAGTCGGTGGATTGGCAGCAGGTGTACTAGCAGCCATAACTGGTTTGCTAGACTTCTTGAGAATAGAACGAGTCCGTAAGCGCACTGCTGGTTGGGCGCATTTGATTCTTAACGTTTCTGCCCTGGTGCTGACAATTGTCAACTTGCTACTACGGTGGAACGATCCGGTGTCGCTGATATTGCCTTGGGGACTCATAGTATCAGTCGTCGTATCCGGGCTTCTGGGACTTTCTGGCTGGTACGGCGGCGAATTAGTTTACCGACATAAGATTTCTGTGATTGGCAACGGTAACCCCAATTACCCCTAGAAGTAGCAGATGTAGCGGATGTAGTGAATAATTAATCTGTAAATCTCACATATAACTCATCCGTTACATCCCGTACTTTCACCGCTGCCAACTTTCTCTGATAAGCATCAAAACCAAATCAAAGCTTATATATAATCTTCTCCCCCTTGCTCATCGTTGTGCCGATGGGCTTTTTCTTTAAATACTATACTGGTTCTGCTTATCAGTTAATCCGGTTCAGGGTGGTTATGCAAAAAAAAGTTAAAGTTAAACCTAATTCCAAACTTCAAAAGATTGAGGAAGAAGCCGACGGTAGTCTGATTGTGCATTTAAAATCTCCCCCTGTAGATGGTAAGGCTAATGAAGAGTTAATCAAACTACTAGCTAAAAAATTTGACGTGCCTAAATCACATATTAGAATTAAATCTGGTTTATCTTCGCGGCAAAAGCTGATTGAAATTGACACGAAGAGCTAGAGTTTATGAGCATCTAAGTATTTAATTATAGCGCTTCTCAATTGGGTAGAATACAGGCACTTCGTAGGGGCACGGTACTGCCGTGTCCCTACCTTTGTATTGCGTACAAACGAGAACCGCTATAGGCAACTTGGCAACCATTCCAATTAAGTAAAGAGTATCGTGGGTAATTGAAACAGTTTTGTGCTTATATAACTTGGTAGCCTCAGGTTCGTCACTTGAGGCTTTATTTTAGTTTTTGCTCCTAACTTCTAATATCGTAAGTCCTAATGACGTGTCCAGAAACCCGGTTTCTTGGAGAAACCGGGTTTCTAAATTTTCACGAATGATTTAGGACTGCTATATGTATCGCCATTAACGTGAAATGGTATAAGTAGGTCGAAAAAATGAATCATTGGTTCGTAGTTGCGCCTTGAGTGCGAGTCGTGCGCAACTACAAACCTTTTTAACTACATAGTTGGTATACTGCCGACCTACTTAACTCTCAACTAAAGCCGCAGAATCTACATCTAAAAATAACGTTGCTTGGGGTTGTTGGCGGAGAAAAGAAGCGGGACATTGTGTGGCGATCGCTCCCTGCAACATCTGTTGCACTACTTTAGCCTTGCGTTTTTCAGGTGCGAGGCAGAGAATTTGTTTTGCAGAACAAATCATCGGGATGGTGACGGTAAAAGCGTATTGCGGTACGCTTTCCAGATTTGGAAAATAACCTGTGCTGACTTGTTGCTGACGGTTCATAGTATCCAGCTTCACTAGTTTCATCATGTATGAATCATGAAAATCTGCCACTGCTGGATCGTTAAAAGCCAAGTGTCCATTTTCTCCCACACCAAGACAGCACAAGTCAATTGGTTGTGCTTGCAGCAGTTTGGTGTAGCGATCGCACTCTGCCAAAGGTTGCATTGCATCACCTTCTATATAGTGAAATTCCTGAGGATTGACCTGCTTCTGGACACGTTCCCGCAGATAGCGCCGGAAACTAGCAGGATGGTCAGCAGAAATTCCTAAATATTCATCTAAATGGAACAAGGTAATTCGCGACCAATCTATACCACCCAAACCAATCAAAGCATCAAGAAATTTTATTTGGGAGTTGCCTGTCGCTAACAATACAGCCGCAGTATCATGTTTCTGGAGAGTGGACTGTAAATGTTTTTGTGCGATTTCCGCTACATCTTGCGCTAGTTCGAGTTCAGAGTTGTAAATCTGCACCCCAAGGGAATCGACGCGAAAAAGTTTTTTGGCGGTTGACATTTGATTATCCCTATTCCCGATCGCGTAGGCAAAATTCAGAATGCTTACTTTCCAAGGATGACAACTTTAGAACTGTTTTGTCTGTTGGAAAATTGACAAATACAGCATCATTATCGGGTAGACCACATTTTCAGGGCGGGGTTACCCCCATTGGTGTCAACTTACAGCAGTTTTCAATTGAACCCGTGCCACATGGTTATATATCGCCTGTTTCCACCCTGATGAAGTGGTTTCCTGACCGTCCGGGAATGGCAACAGGCTTGGCAATTATGGGCAACGGTTGCGGAGCAATAATTTAATAGAAAATATCACTACGTTGACGGCTCTACTGAGCTAAAAGTGTAAGAGTAGGAGTAAGTGTCAGGGAAAGACTAAAGCAGTCTACAAGCACGATTCAGGAGTAGGAGCAATGAAAGAGCATCAAGAGCCGAATCAGGTTCAAGTTGAGGGAGCTCAGTCAGCGGCAAACGCTGCTGATAACATTCATCCCAGTCACTGGGAGCCAGTAAAAGAGGATATTAAGTCTGTCGAAGAGTTGCAAGCCCAAGCCGCCTCGCTACCAAGCAGCAATGCCCAAAGTTTGCATGGTGAGGAGATTGAAGCCCAATTCGATGGGGTAGATCCAGTGCGTGCCGAGACACCTGAAGAGTTTACAGGTATCAAGATTTCAGCCGCCAAAGACTATGCAGGCGGTATTCCGGCGGTAAAGTCGGTGGCGTACCACACTCTTACAGAGATGGGTCCAGTGCGTAGTACACAGACGCTGCTGAAACTCAATCAAAAGGGTGGCATTGATTGTATGAGTTGCGCCTGGGCAGATCCAGATGGCGATCGCAATTTGATCGAGTTCTGCGAGAACGGAGCGAAAGCCGTCGCTGAAGAAGCAACCACCAAGCGCGTCACACCAGAATTTTTCCAACAATGGAGCATTGCTGAACTTTCCCACAAATCAGATTACTGGCTGGGCAAGCAAGGACGCATTACGCACCCAATGGTACTTCGCAAGGGCAGTACCCACTACGAACCGATTAGTTGGGATGAAGCTTTTGCACTCGCCGCCGCCGAGTTGAATCAACTGACTACGCCTGACGAAGCACTTTTTTATACATCAGGTCGTGCCAGTAACGAAGCAGCCTTCCTTTACCAGCTTTTCGTCCGTCAATTCGGCACGAATAATTTGCCGGACTGTTCCAACATGTGTCACGAATCAAGCGGATCGGCGCTGACTGAAACCATTGGCGTGGGCAAGGGGACAGTGACGCTAGATGATTTCGCCCTTGCTGAGGCGATCTTCCTAATCGGGCAAAATCCAGGTACGAACCATCCACGCATGATGGTTTCGCTGCAAGATGCCAAAAGAAACGGTTGCAAGATCGTTACTATAAACCCGCTGCGGGAAGCAGGATTAATGCGCTTCAAGCACCCGCAAGAAGTATCTGGCACGATTGGCAACGGTACAAAACTCAGCGATTTGCATCTGCCAGTAAGGATCGGGGGCGATATCGCCGTCTTGAAAGGCATCATGAAGGAGATGCTCGAAAACGAGGAGCGTCGTCCCGGTCAGGTACTCGACCGCGACTTTATCGATAACCACACAGCAGGCTATGAGAAGTTTGTAGCGGATTTAAAAGCTGAGAGTTGGGACAAAATTGTAGAAAATAGCGGCATAGAGCGCGAACAGATTCGGCAAGCGGCTCAAATCATGATGAGTTCCCAGCGCACGATTACTTGCTGGTGTATGGGGCTGACGCAGAACAAAAATGCAGTAGGCGCGATTGAGGAGATCGTTAATATGCACCTGATGCGCGGTCAGATTGGCAAGCTAGGTGCTGGGGTGTGTCCTGTGCGCGGACATAGCAACGTCCAAGGCGATCGCACAGTGGGGATTTGGGAGCGTCCTCGTAAAGACTTCCTCGACTCTCTGGGCAAAGAATTCAACTTCGAGCCGCCACGTCATTACGGTCATGACGTAGTAGAATCAATCAAGGCGATGCACGTTGGCAAGGGTAAAGTATTCATCGCACTAGGCGGTAACTTTCTTTCGGCAACCCCAGATACAAATTATACAGCCCAAGCGCTACGGCAATGCCGTCTCACCGTTCACGTCTCAACCAAAATGAACCGCAGCCATCTGATTGCAGGCGAGCAAGCATTAATCTTACCGTGTCTGGGACGCACGGAAATCGATATGCAAGCTGGAGGAGAGCAGTTCGTAAGTACGGAAAATTCAATGGGCGTTGTCCAGAGTTCTCGTGGAGTGCTACAGCCTGCATCTCCCCATCTGCGTAGCGAACCAGCAATTGTGGCAGGTTTGGCAAAAGCGACTTTGGGAAATAAGTCTACGGTAGACTGGGAAAATCTTGTGGCGGATTACGACCGAATTCGCGATTGTATCGAGCGAGTTATTCCCGGCTTCGAGGACTACAATGTCCGCGTGCGTAAAGGCGGCGGCTTCTACTTGCCCAACTTGGCACGCTTCGGGAAATTCGCTACCGCCACTGGTAAAGCCAATTTCACAGTTCACGCGATTCCTGATTACCAACTCGACCCAGGGCAGTTTGTAATGATGTCGATCAGGAGCCACGATCAATTCAACACCACGATCTACGGTCTTGATGACCGCTATCGGGGCATTCATAACGAGCGCCGTGTGGTGATGCTCAACCCAGAAGATATGCGCTCTGCAAATTTGGTTAAAGGACAAGTTGTCGATTTGACAAGTCATTTTGAAGGCGAGGAGCGAGTGGCAAAACACTTTATCGTTGTGCCATACGAGATTCCCCGGCGGTGCGCGGCGACTTACTATCCAGAAACCAACGTGCTTGTTCCCATTGGGAGTGTAGCAGAAAAGAGCAACCAACCAGCATCAAAATTTGTCGTTATTAGCATCAAGCCATCCGCACTCTCATCAGCCTTTGACTACGAACACGTTGAGGAAGCAACACGGACCAAGCTAATATGAAAAAGCCTCCGGGTAGCAAGAGTAAAGCTCAGGTCTGGGTAGTAGAAAATAGCGTTGTGCGATCGCGCCCAGATCAACTTGCCGTCGAGGAACCTTTAGAAATTCGCCTGGTTTCTCCACAACAGACAGTGGCTGTTACCATGCGAACTCCAGGGGCTGACTTTGAGCTTACTGCCGGATTCCTCTACAGCGAGGGCGTTGTAAGTCACCCGAAAGATATCTACCGAATGAGCTACTGTGTCGATCCGAATGTAGATGGCGACCAGCGCTACAACATCATTAATGTTGCACTAAAAGAGGGATTGCTCCCAGATTTACAGCCTCTAGAACGCCACTTTTTCACGACCAGCGCTTGTGGAGTCTGCGGGAAGGCCAGCATAGAAGCATTGCAACTACGCGGTTGCCCAGTCATCCCAACTGGTATGCAAGTGCCAGCGCAAGTTATCTACAGCCTTCCCGAACAACTACGCGACTCTCAAGGAATTTTCACCGCTACAGGTGGATTACACGCTGCTGCTTTGTTTGATGCCCAAGGGCAACTGTTAAACCTGCAGGAAGACGTTGGGCGACACAACGCAGTAGATAAACTAGTGGGTTCAGCACTTTTGGCTTTGGAGTTGCCTTTAAGCGATCGCATCGTCATGGTCAGTGGGCGTTCTAGCTTTGAGATCTTACAGAAGTGTATAACAGCGGGAGTACCTATTGTCTGCGCTGTTTCTGCTCCCAGTAGTCTAGCGGTAGCGCTGGCAAAAGAGTTCGACATCACTTTGATCGGATTCCTGCGCGGGCAACGGTTCAACGTTTACTCCGGCTTTCAGCGAATTCGCACCGATTAATTGTCTTCTATTTTACAGCAATTAGGGTAAATAGACCACATTGTAGGGGCAAAGGCTTTGCCCATTGGTGTCAACTTAAGCTGTAAACCTTGAAAATACAAGCGTTTCTCGTTACTAGGCTCTGCCTAGTAATGCATTCTGGGAGGCTCTGCCTCCACTTTGAGGAGGCAGAGCCTCCCGGAATGCATTCCCACGCTCTGCGTGGGAACGAGAAAACGAGCGTCGGTTGGTACACGTCAAAGGTTTGACCTTAAGTTGACACGTATGGGCAGTGCCGTGCCCCTACAAGGTATTTATTTGTAGCAATCGTTTTTGGAATTGGGATCATACCAAAATCCTTGTAGAGACGTAGCACTGCTACGTCTCTACATCCAGATTCATACCTCAAGAAAGCAACGCCATAAATTCTAGTCGATTGTCAATATCAATAGTTTTTGTCTTTGTTAATGCAGACATAATCTCCCCCCACTCCCTACACCCCATGTTTCTTGAGAAAAAAAACAATAGACATCTCCAGAAATTAATTTTGCGTTGTCTACAACCCTTGTAGAACGCCGCGCGTTCATACATTGTTTTTCGGAGATGTCTAATGTAAACTATGTAAATAAACTTTACAATACTTTACACACCCGCGAAAACTATGCTGGCTGCAATTTTGTTTGACTTAGACGGAACTATCGTCAACACTGACCCTATACACTACCAAGCTTGGGGGGAAATGCTCTTGAAGTACGGCGTGGAAATTGACGAAGCATTCTACAAATCCCGGATTAGTGGGCGACTTAACCCAGAAATTGTCAAAGACATCCTGCCACAATTATCACCAGAAGCAGGTGTTATGTTTGCAGACGAAAAAGAGGCACTTTTCCGCGAAAGAGCCAGGAATCTCAAACCGCTCAATGGATTTCCTGAACTCCTAGTATGGACAGAGACACATCACCTCAAACGTGCTTTAGTCACGAATGCACCGAGATTAAATGCCCAATTCATGCTAGAAGTTTTGGGAATCAAAGCAGCTTTTGATACAGTTATTTTAGCAGAGGATTGCATAGCAGGTAAACCAGATCCTGCACCTTACCAAGCTGCTTTAGAGAGATTGGCTATTACAGCAGCACAAGCGATCGCCCTAGAAGACTCACCCTCTGGTATTCGTTCTGCTGTCGGTGCTGGTATCCGTACCATTGGCATTGCTTCCACCCACGATCCACAAGTTCTCCAAGAAATTGGGGCATTTATGGTAATCCCAGATTTTACTGATTTGCAGCTATGGACATTCCTGAATTCACAGGTAGATGCTGATTTGGTTGGCGGAATTAAAAATTAAAAATTAAAAATTAAAAATTAAAAATTAAAAATTTGAAATACGAGGTTTTTGGCGTTAAGGGCAAAGGGGAGCAAAGAAACCCGGTTTGTGATCTGGTGCTTAACTAAACTGTATTGTGGTGTGAACAACCTTCTGTTGCTTATACTCATATAACACCAACAGTGTGACAACTGAGTATGAAATCATGCCACGCATTTTCGACAACATTGATTTGCAACTACTACCGATTTTGCGAGAGACGCTTCTCGTGTCTTATCGGGCAGATTTTTGCGTTGGCTATTTCAACCTCAGAGGTTGGCGGAAAATTGATGATTTGATTGAACAGTATGTTGGTGGCGGTTCTTGTTGTCGTCTATTGATTGGGATGCAAAGTCTGCCAACAGATGAAGTTCATGATGCCTTTACCCTCGGTACTGGTGATGGGCGTATTGATAATAGTGCGATCGTTCGCTTTAAAAAACGGATAGCATCTGAGTTCCGCCAGCAACTGATGATTGGTGCGCCGACAAATGATGATGAAGCTGGGTTACGACGCTTAAGCAATCAGCTAAAAACAGGGAAAGTTATTATCAAACTGTTTTTGCAACATCCTCTTCATGCCAAATTATACCTCATACACCGTCTTGATCCCAATAGCCCCATAGTCGGATTTTTGGGTAGTAGTAACCTGACTTTGGCTGGACTGAGAAAACAAGGGGAATTAAATGTCGATGTTTTAGATTATGATGCTTGCAAGAAACTGCAAAAATGGTTTGACGATCGCTGGAAAGAATACGGCTGTGTTGATATTTCCCAAGAACTAGCAGAAATTATTGGCAGGAGTTGGGCGAGAGAAGAATTAATCCCGCCTTACCACATCTACTTGAAGATTGCTTACCACCTATCTCATGAGGCGATCGCCGGAGTTTCCGAATTCCGCATTCCCCACGAATTTAACAATTTGTTTGATTTCCAAAAAGCAGCAGTCCAGCTAGCAGCACGTCATGTCACCAGACGCGGCGGTGTACTGGTTGGGGATGTGGTTGGTTTAGGCAAAACCTTAGTTGGAACTGCGCTTGCTAAAATATTACAAGAAGATTGTTTCTTAGAAACGCTGATTATTTGTCCCAAAAATCTGGTACAAATGTGGCAGGAGTATGTAGATAAATATCGGCTATATGCTAAAGTCTTACCTATTAGTAAAGTACAAAGTCAGTTACCAGAATTACGTCGTTACCGAGTTGTGTTAATTGATGAAAGTCACAATTTGCGTAATCGGGAAGGTAAACGTTATCGAGCCATTGCAGAATATATTGCTGCTAACGAAAGTAAATGTATTTTAATCTCTGCCACTCCTTACAACAAAACCTATCTTGACCTTTCTTCTCAACTGCGGTTATTTGTTTCTGAAGACCAAGATTTGGGGTTTCGACCAGAAGCTTTAATCAATGAACTCGGCAGCGGTTCGGTGGGAGAATTAGAGTTTATCAGACGGCATCAATGTTCTGTACGGTCTTTAGCTGCTTTTGAAAAAAGTGAACATCCCGACGACTGGCGAGAATTGATGAAACGCTATATGGTGCGGCGAACTCGCTCGTTTATTAAAGAGAATTATGCCTACACCGATGAAACAAATCGCAAGTATCTAGAGTTTCTTGATGGGAGACGTTCTTATTTCCCAAATCGTATACCTCGTACTGTCAAATTTACTCTGGAAGGTTCTGATACTAACTCTTACTCCAACCTTTATTCTGAGTCAATAGTAGCAGTCATTAATCAACTTAATTTACCTCGATATGGATTGGGAAATTACATCACCACTAAAAATCAACAAGCACCGACAGAATCCGAACAAGGCTTACTTAATGGGTTATTTCGTGGCTGCAGAAGATTAATGGGATTTTCCCGCACTAATTTATTCAAACGTTTAGAAAGTAGTGGCACTGCCTTTATCCAATCAATTGAACGCCACATTTTGCGTAACTTCATATATTTATATGCAATAGAACAGGGACTTGATATTCCTATCGGTACTCAGGAGGCTGATTTATTAGACATTAGCAATCATGATGAAGATGCAGATTCTGTTGCAGTAATGTTTGATATGGAAACAGAAGATGATGAAGACCTCACCCCCAACCCCTCTCCGCTTTCGGAGAGGGGAGCAGATAAGTTAACACAGGAGAGTTTTCGTCAAAAAGCAGAGTCAATTTATCAAGAATATGCAACCCGATATCAACGGCGATTTAAGTGGCTGCGTTCTACACTACTTGACATCAAAAGGCTGAAACGGGATTTATTGGCAGATGCAAAAGTACTGATTAATGTGCTGCAAAACTGTGGTGAGTGGAATCCGAAAGAAGATGAAAAACTTGCTGCATTAATCAAACTGCTGACGGAAACTCACCCTAGTGAGAAAGTCTTAATTTTTACTCAATTTGCAGATACAGTACGTTACCTTGCTGACAATTTGCAGGCAAGAAAAATTACCAATGTTGCAGGGGTAACAGGTGAATCTAAAAACCCTACGGAATTGGTGGCAAGGTTTAGTCCTGTTAGTAATGGAAGTCAGCGCATCTCACCATCAAATGAGTTGCGTGTCCTCATTGCCACCGATGTTCTTAGTGAAGGTCATAACCTGCAAGATTGCGCGATTATTATTAATTGGGATCTTCCTTGGGCAATTATCAGGTTAATTCAACGGGCGGGACGAGTAGACAGGATTGGACAAAATGCAGAAAAAATTCTCTGTTATTCTTTTTTGCCAACGGAGGGAGTAGAACGGGTGATCAACTTACGAGGAAGACTTCGCCAGCGTCTGCAAGAAAATGCGGAAGTGGTGGGAACCGATGAAGCATTTTTTGAAGACGACGAGGCGCAGGTAATTCTCGACCTCTACAATGAAAAATCTGGGATTTTGGATGGAGAAGAGGATACTGAAGTAGATCTGACCTCGGAAGCATTTCAAATTTGGAAAAAAGCTACTGATGGTAATCCAGCATTGAAAAAGACAATAGAAGAAATGCCGAATGTGGTTTATTCTACCCGTACTCATACTCCCACACCCCTGCAACCAGAGGGAGTACTGCTTTATATGAAAACCGCTGAAGGCAATGATTCTTTGGTTTACGTTGACCGCAACGGTAACTGCATCACCCAGTCGCAATTAGCAATTTTCCGGGCTGCGGCGTGTGAAGAATCTACCCCTGCCATACGCAGAGATGAACAATACCATGATTTAGTTAAAAAGGGTACTGAATTGATTGCTGAAGAAGAAAAGAATGCAGGTGGTCAACTAGGGCGACCATCAGGGGCAAGGTTTCGTACCTATGAACGGCTTAAGAGTTATGTTCAAGAAATGAAGGGAACACTATTTGTCACTGAAGAACTGTTGAAGGCGATCGACGATATTTACCGTTACCCGTTGCGACAGTCAGCGATCGACACATTGAACCGTCAGATGAGAAGCGGTATTAGTAATCAGCATTTGGCTGAATTAGTTGTTGCTTTGCGCATGGATGACCGTTTGTGTATTGTCAGTGAAGAAATAGAGAAACGAGAACCTCAGATTGTTTGTTCACTAGGATTATTCCACCCGTAGGGGCGCGGAAACCGCGCCCTTACAACCTGGTCAATTCAATAAGGCAATACCGTTCATGTAGTGGTGGTGGGAATTTATGGTGTGTAGAGACGTTCCGGTGGAACGTCTCTACAAAGGTTATCGGTTGGTAAATTACCTTAACTGAACCGTATTGGTTTATAAAGGGCGGGGTTACCCCGCCCCTACACGCCGTGATGTATTTAAGTATAAGCCCTGAACCGTTTTCATCATTAACCATTTATAAAGTATTTATCAAGTGTAAAAAATTAGTTAAAAATGTCACCCGAACAATAAGGGTTTCATAAAGTCCGCCAATGCGGACTTGGTTTATCTAGCCCCAGATTAGCAGTCTGAAGGGCGAATTTACCATGCTCACTTGGACACACCCTGACTTAAGAAAAACAGTATATTATGACACTGAATTTTCAACGCATACGCGATTTACTTTATAACTTCCAATTCCAGAATTTATTTATAGAAGAGTTAGGTTGGTCACAACCTTCAAGGAAAAAAGCTGTGACACTGGAGATTGAGAACAAAACATATAAATACGATCGCATTGCTGAAATTTCGGGTGTTGCTGTCTTTGAAGTTACAACAGCAGATGGCATAATTCCCGAAGCTAAAGTGCGGGCGGCAATTCACAAAGAAATTAAGAACCTGATAGCCGAAAACTTGCTGATTTTTATCGACAATCAACGCACGCGCAGTCTTTGGTATTGGGTAAAGCGGGAAGAAAGCAAAAGCTACGTCCGTGACCATTTATATGTGAAAGGTCAACCGGGAGACTTGTTCTTAAGTAAGCTTGGTTCTTTAGTTATTGATATTGCTGAAATAGAAAACGGTGAACCGTCAGTTGTCGAAATTGCCTATAAACTGCAACGTGGGTTTGATGTTGAACCTGTTACTAAGAAGTTTTATAAGGAATTTCAAGAGCAACATCAGCAGTTTTTACAGTATGTAAAAGGAATTCCTAACGAAGCAGATAGACGTTGGTACACTTCGGTGATTCTCAATCGCCTGATGTTTGTTTATTTTCTCCAGCGTAAAGGTTTTATTGACAATGGAGATTTAAACTATCTACAAAATAAGCTAGAACAAAGCAAGCAAAAAAGTGAAAACCACTTCTACACTGAATTTCTCCAAGCGTTATTTTTTGAAAGCTTTGCTAAACCAGAGATAGAACGAGATGCATCGATACAGACTTTGGTGGGGAAAGTTAAATATCTGAATGGGGGATTATTTCTCAAGCATCGTATTGAACAAGAGTATCAGATTTCCATTGCCGATCGCGCGTTTGAGCAATTGCTGGACTTATTTCAGCGCTATTCTTGGAACTTGGATGACACCCCTGAGGGTAAAGATGATGAAATCAACCCCGATGTCCTTGGGTATATTTTTGAAAAGTACATCAACCAAAAGGCTTTTGGGGCGTATTATACTAGACCGCAAATTACAGAATATCTGTGCGATCGCACTATCCACAAACTCATTGTAGACCGCGTGAATGCACAAACCCGGTTTCTTGAAGAAACCGGGTTTGTGAAGCCATTCGAGGATATCAACGAACTACTCATCAAGCTGGATGCAAACCTTTGTCGTCTACTCATTGAAGATATTCTCCCCAATTTATCCATCCTTGATCCAGCCTGCGGTTCGGGTGCATTTCTCGTAGCAGCGATGAAAACCCTCATCCAAGTTTATTGTGCAGTGATTGGGACGATTGAGTTGATAGGCGATCGCAGTCTAAAACAGAAGCTTCAGGAGATAAAAAATTCCCATCTATCCTTATCTTATTTCATCAAAAAGCGCATTGTCACCGACAACCTCTATGGTGTAGACATCATGGAGGAAGCGACAGAAATTGCTAAACTGCGTCTTTTTTTAGCGTTGGTTTCTTCTACTCATAATGTCGAGGAATTAGAACCACTGCCTAATATTGACTTTAACATCATGGCTGGCAATTCGCTGATTGGGTTAATTCGAGTAGATGAAACAGCATTTGATACAGTCGGAAATTCGCTCCAAGGAAATCTTTTACAGCCCTTAGCAGCAGATAACTACAAGGCAATTTTAGCAGAAAAGAACAAATCTATTGAATTGTATAAAAAACACGCTTTTCTCCCAGGTGAACAACACGGAACATCTCAAGATTATCGCTTGCTAAGCCTGCGTCAGCACATTGATAAAATCAACCGGGAATCCCAAGAGAAGTTAAATCTTTTATTGTTGGATGAATTTAGTCAGCGTCTGGGTATCAAGTATGAAGAAGTTCAGTTAACTGGAAAATCAAAGAAGCGTGTATTGACTGCTAAGGATATTGCAGCTTTGAAGCCATTTCACTGGGGTTATCACTTTGATAAGGTATTAGAACGGGGTGGTTTTGATGCGATTATCACTAATCCACCGTGGGAGATATTTAAACCACAAGCCAAAGAATTCTTTGCACAGTATAGTGACTTGGTAACAAAGAATAAGATGGATATTAAGACTTTTGAAAATGAACAGAAAAAGCTAGTAGCCAATTTAGAAATCGCTCAAGCTTGGTTGGAATATCAGAGTCAGTATCCTCACCTCAGTGCTTATTATCGTTCAGCAGAACAGTACAAAAATCTGATTTCTATTGTTAACGGCAAAAAAGCTGGTACGGATATTAATCTATACAAATTATTTGTAGAACAATGTTTTAATCTCCTGCGTACTGGCGGCGAATGTGGGATTGTTGTTCCTAGCGGTATCTACACTGACTTGGGGACTAAGCAATTGCGAGAGATGCTGTTTTGTAGAACAAAAGTGACTGGTTTATTCTGTCTGGAGAATCGAAAGGCAATTTTTGAAGGTGTTGACAGTCGTTTCAAGTTTGTTATCCTTACCTTTGAAAAAGGTGGCACAACAACTGAATTTCCCTCTGCTTTTATGCGTCATGACGTGCAGGAACTCCAGAGGTTTCCTAGTAATAATAGCTTGCCAATTACCATTGAAATGGTGCGTAAACTTTCGCCTGACTCTCTTTCAGTGATGGAGTTTAAGAATGAGGTGGATGTCCGCATTGCTGAGAAAATGCTTAAGTTTCCCTTATTGGGAGAAAATATTGATGGTAAGTGGAAGCTGCGGTTAACTGCTGAATTTCACATGACTAATGATAGCCATTTATTCAAGCAGCAGTCAGGAAAAGGCAGACTTCCACTTTATGAAGGCAAAATGATTCATCAGTTCACCCACCTGTATGCTGAACCGAGGTATTGGGTAGATGAACAGGAAGCTAGGAAAGCGTTATTGGGTAGAAATGAAAGCGATCGCGGTCAGCTATTGGATTATCAAGCATATCGACTAGGATTTCGAGATATTGCTAGTAATACTAATCAGCGGACGATGATTTCAACTATCATCCCTCCTACTTTTCACGGGAATAAGTTACCTACAGCAAAAATTTTTGATGAGCAAGGAAAACTGCTAATAGATAACTCTAGCCAGTTATTTCTTTGTGCAATCTGGAATGGCTTTGTTCTCGACTGGCTTCTGCGAATTAAAGTCACTACAACGCTAAATTTCTTTTACATTTACCAGCTACCTATACCGCGATTAACAGAAGGCGATCGCCACTTCACCGACATCGTACAACGCACCGCCAAACTCATCTGCACTACTCCAGAATTTGACAAACTCGCGCAAGAAGTCGGCTTAGGTTCCCACCAACAAGGAGTTACTGACGAGACAGAACGTGCCAAACTGCGAGCAGAACTCGACGGGATGATAGCCCACCTTTATGGATTAACCGAAGAAGAATTTGCCTACATTCTGACAACATTTCCGCTTGTTGCCGATCCCGTCAAACAAGCAGCACTAAAAGCTTACCGCACTTTTGCCCCACAACCAACATACGTAGAAATTGCCGCTATATAAGCGGAACTGACAAAAGATTCCCATTACCAGAACAAGAGCGACAGTTGCGGGAGCATATGGCTGAGAAATTAAGTGTTAACTCAGAGGATATCTAAGTGTTCAAACTCTTTCCCCGATTTCAACAATATTTTCTCCAGCTTGGAGTAGTCGTAGCACATCAGGGAAAGTCTTGGTTAAAATTCGTCGCAGATTTCGGTTAGTTACATTGCCGCAAGTCAGCCAGAGAATCTGTGGAGGTGTTCCCAAGCGAGTGACTAAATCCACAAAATCACTGTCTTTAGTGACAATAACTATCGCGTCACCAGTGCGAGCAGTATAAAATATTTCTGTGTCTTTGGCATCTCGCAAGCCCAAATCTTTTAAAGAGGTAGCATTAACACCAAAGGTTTCAATTAGCCAACCAGCCAAATTAGGGGGTAATTGTGCGTCAATCCAGAAGTTCATGCACTGAGTCGAGGAAATTCCGTACGCTTGGCAGCAAATAGTAGGCAAGCTTGGATATCTTCGGGTTCTAAGTCAGGAAAATCTGCCAGAATCTCATCAACAGGGACGTTCAAGCTCAGCATTTCTAAAATATCACTGACCCGAATCCGCATTCCTCGAATACAAGGTCGTCCACCACATTGATCGGGAATTTGAGTAATGCGAGCGAGTAAACTACCAGCGTTGGATGTCATTTCTTAGCAAACGAAGAAACTATTAACATTTTATAGCAATCTTAAATCATTCGTGAACAATAAATGATTTTGTCTCGTGGGCAATACTCACCTGGAGGCAATACTTGGCAGGATTTGGTTTGATCCCCCCTAACCCAATATGGTTCAGTTAAGCACCATGCCAGAAACCCGGTTTCTTCGAGAAACCGGGTTTCTAAGACCTTAGCTACCCTTAACTGAACCGTATTACCCCCTAACCCCCCTTAAAAAGGAGGGAATATAGCCCCCCTTTTTAAGGGGGGTTGGGGGGATCTTTGAGGGTTCGACATCACTAACCGAGATGTATTGCACCTGGAGGTAACATTTTACTGGGTGTGAGTGACGGCACTCATCGGGCAAGCCATTTCTGGAGTACGCAACCCAAATGGATTATTGAAAAACTTTTGGAAAGTATAGCGCAGGGGGAAGCGATCGCCCATTATCCTCCTTTGAAACTAGATTTTGACGCATCTGTAAGACTAGAATCAATACATCAAACAAGCGCGAGGCTGGGGAAAATGTCGGAGTCACAACCAGCAGAAGCCAAAGCGACAATTCGCATCATCGGTCAAGAGATGGAGAATTTTGAAGTTCCCATCGATATCTTAGTGCGTGTGTTAGCCGGATTGCAGCAGATTGTTTACCTGCTTGCCACTGTCCAAGAAAAGCGTACAGTAGGACAACGCTTTAGAGTACCTATGGAAATGCAGCAGCTTTACAGCTTGCGTGCCAGTGTACCTCAAGCTGGAAGCTACACCATACCTGTAGTGCTTAAATCTCAGCTTGATAGTCAACTATCACTCTCTAGCAACTATACACAAATAATAGCAAACTTGGAAGGTTTTTTTCATGCCTTAACAGTTATGACTTTAACCATGTTCAGGAGATCTTTCCAGACTCTAAACTTAGAAATCGTGCCTTGCGTGAAGCCAGAAAGTTTTTGCCTAAAGCCGATGAATTATGGAAATTAGGCTTTTCTAGAGGTGATAATGCTAAAGAATTAACGCTTACTAATGAAGCGATTGATAGCATCGATGACTGGCTGACTCAGGACACGCAAGAAGATGCAGTTATGACAGTAACAGGTGAGCTAATTCGGATTGATTTTGATAAACGTCTTGTAGTTTTACGTTATCCGCCTACTCACCAGGAAATAGAATGTATTTACCTGGAAGAGTTAGAAGACTCAATAATTGAAAATCGTCGGCAAATGATACAAGTTACAGGGCAGTTTACCTTGGATGCTGACGGGCATCCTACTAAACTAACGGATGTAACCAGAATAGAACTTGTAGATCTTTCCCCTATTGTCATTAGGGAAGTTCCTGGGCATAACAAGAAACTCCGATTGAAAATGCCTCTTATATTAACACCTAAAATGGATGAAGAAACCAAGCAACTCTTAGTTGTAGAAGAGTCTCAAATTGGTATTCATGTCTTTGCTTATACCCGTGACGATCTCATTCACGAGATTAACGAACAAATTATCATGATGTGGGATGAGTACGTCAATGTCAGTGCAGATGAATTAGCATCAGATGCGCAACAACTCCAAAGGATACTGCTGGAAAAAATAGAAGAGGTAGAAAATGCCCCGACCAAAAAGTAAGGTGGAATCTGCATTATTAGGTAAGGGGTTTGAAAAAACTGAAAAAGACCATCATTACTTTATTTACTTCACCACAGACCGTAAAAAGACTACAGCTAGAACTAAGACAAGTCACTCTAAGAAAATGAAGGATATAGCTGACAATCTCTTAAGTCAGATGGCAAAACAGTGTTACTTAACAAAAACTGAGTTTTTAAATTTGGTAGACTGTCCTCTTAGTCAAGATATGTATGAAGATATTCTTCAAAAGCAAGGCATCATAGAAACCTCAGCTACCTCATCATCTCCTCACATCACAGAAAACACAAATGGCAACCCCCATTTACCCAAAAATCTTGAATGAGAGAATCTTGTTGAGGAATGTATAAATTAGAATCAGAAGACTTCACGACCTACTGGTTCTCCAGTATCAATTTCACCATGAACATTATCGGGCGTCACTCCTGACGCTCATAGTTACGATGAGAGAGGCAACAGGAGAGAAAGCGATCGCCTTGGTATTATATTTAATAATAGTAGCATTTGTAGCAAATACTTATGTAATTGTTTGCTAGTTACCGTAGTCAGGGGGATAATCAGAAAATATTGACAAACAGAGGTCTGTGAATGGACTTAGAAACATTGCTCCTGCATATAAATCTTGGAGAAGACCAAGACATTGAATTTAAGTCTGCTGATGGAGGTTTACCCAATGATGTGTGGGAAACAGTATCTTCATTTGCCAATACAGATGGAGGCAACATTGTACTGGGTGTCAGTGAGGGCAAAAGTGGGGTTGCCATTTCTGGAGTACGCAACCCAAATGGATTATTGAAAAACTTTTGGAATAATCATAACAATTTACAAAAACTTAGCATTCCCATTTGTTCCAACTCTGATGTGCAAGTTCTGAAGCTTGGTGCAGACAATCTGGTGATGATCAGAGTACCCAGGGCTACGCGAACACAACGCCCTGTTTACATCAATAATAACCCAATGACCGGCACATTCAAACGCAATTTTGAGGGAGATTACCGTTGCACTTCTTCGGAAGTGCGGCAGATGTTACGGGATGCTAGTGATGAACCTCAAGATGTTAAGATTTTAGAAGGGTTTAACCTCACTGACCTTGACTCAGAAACCCTCAAATCATTTCGTCAAAGGTTTAGTTCTAGGGAACCCGATCACCCTTGGTTGGCGTTAGACGAGCAGAATTTGTTAGTTCAGTTAGGAGGTTGGCAGTGTAATCGCCTTACAGGTCAAGATGGACTAACATTAGCAGGGTTACTTATGTTTGGTCGTGAGCGGAGTATTTTAGACGCACTTCCTCACTACCACCTAGATTATCAAGAGCGGCTTTCGCAAGATCCAGAAGTCCGGTGGACTTATCGGTTAACACTTGATGGCAAATGGGAGCCTAATCTTTTTAACTTCTACTATCGCGTTTACAATCGTCTAGTCAACGATATAAATGTGCCATTTCAACTTGACTCTGATGCTGTGCGGCTGGGTGAAACGCATGTACATGAAGCACTCCGCGAAGCTTTAGTCAATACCCTAATCCATGCAGATCATCAATCTACTCGCCCGATAGTAGTTACTAAGTTTACAAATAGTTTTTTATTCTCTAATCCCGGTCGCCTAAGAATCTCTCTTCAGCAGCTTTATGAAGGAGGGATTAGCGATCCTCGCAACCCCAACTTGCAAAAAATGTTTCAAATGCTTGGTTTAGGTGAGAAGGCAGGCTCAGGTTTTGGGAAGATTCTCCGCGCTTGGAAAGAACAGCAATGGTTTTACCCTTTGGTATCAGAAAAATTGGATTTAGAAATGACATCAGTTGCATTACCAATGGTGAGCCTAATTCCCGAAAATGTCGAGAAAGAGTTAAGGGAGATTGTGGGGGATAACTATTGTGAACTAACAGAGCTAGATTGCATAATCTTGGTACTAGCGCATCAATTTGGAGATATTTGTAACACTGACATTCAACTTTATAGATGGGAACATCCCAGAGACATAGGTGAATGCCTTAAGCGCTTGGTAATTAAGGGCTGGTTGGAACGCACTGGTCGTGGTCGTGGAACATACTATTCTCTGGTGAACAAAGGGCAACCGGATTTGCTGTCACTGCTCCCAAACTCCGAGCATAACGAAGCAAACTCCGAACATTACGCGCCGAACTCCGAACATTACGCGCCGAACTCCGAACATTACGAAGTGAACTCCGAACATTACAAGCGATTGCAACTGATTGCAGCCCCTGTACGGGAGAAAGGTCGCACCAGTAAAGAGCTTGTAGAGCAGATTATTTTAGAACTTTGCTCCCAACATTACTTACAACTCCGAACATTAGCTGAACTACTAGGACGAGGACCAGACAGCATCCGAAATCACTATGTAAGTCCAATGTTGGAACGGGGCTTACTAAAACTGCGGTATCCCGAACAACCAAATCACCCTCAGCAAGCATACAGAACCGCATCGCTACCAAATGCCGAAATCAAAAAGGCTTCTGATACTCCGCCATTGCTGTAAAAGTTATAAAATACCGTTGTTCATATCCATATAGAGTTGAGCTACTAATCCACAATAACAATGAATAGATGTTAGCAGGTTGTAGCCAGATTGGGGTGTTCTGTTCGGGTATTGGGACATTGAGGGCGATCGCAGTTTAAAGTGTCGGTATAAATCTGAACATCCAGAATTCGATGGTAAGCGGTTCGTTAATTTAGCATTTTAATGAGCGGCTTCTTTGTAAGTAGGTTGGCGCGAAAAAACCAAACTATGTAAAGATAAATAAATACGGATAATATATCTACCGAGGTGACCAAAAATCTGGGCGCTCGTCTAAGGGTATTTCTGACATCGGAGCAAAACAAGACCCTCTTAAATCTAAGGACTGCGGATGTACCACAGAAAGTCAAAGATCGAGCAGAAGTAATCAGGTTAAACGCACATGGTTGGTACGTAGAAAAAATAGCGGCTCATTTTAACTGGACTCCACAAACAGTAAGATTCGTTTTACATAAATGGCAGGAGTGTGGTGTGTCCGGGCTGTGGGAATTATCTGGGCGCGGGGGAAAACAGAAGTGGAAGGAAGAGGACATACTGTTTTTGGAAGAATGCCTGAAAAAAGAGCCACGTACATATAACAGTCGTCAATTAGCTCAAAAATTAGAGAGCGATGCCCCAATTCCTCTCTGCACGTTCGTGCTCGCCACATTAAATTGAGCCCCGACAGGTTAAGACGGGTACTCAAAAAAAGGGGATAATTTGGAAACGAGCACTCGAAGAGTCATAAAGGAAAACAAGACCCCGAAATACGGGAAAAAAAGCAAGCGGACTTAGATATGCTGGAATTAGCTGCCGCTACCGGAGAGATAGACCTAAAGTATTTGGACGAATCAGGGTTTTGTGCCTGGAGTGAGCCAAGTTACACCTATTACCAACGAGGCGAGCAAAAACGTCTAGAACAAACAAAGCGCCGTGGTCGTAGATTGAGTATTATCGGATTTCTGAGAGCCAATAATTACGCTTTGTTTACGGTTTGGTAATTGGGGGTGTTAACAGAAAATCTTATATCCAAATGATGGAGCTTGAAGCCCAAGAAGCCGAAAAAATTGGGCGTATTAGAGTAATAGTACAGGATAACGGTTCAATACATAGATGTAAACAGGTGCAGCAGTTATGGACAAAGTGGGAACACATGGGTTTGTACATCTTTTTCTTGCCCGCATACTGCTCAGAAATGAACCCAATTGAATTAGAGTGGCAGCACCTTAAAAAAGATGAAATAGCAGGACGAATGTTTGATGACGAGTTAGAACTTGCCCAGGCAGTAATTGATGGTGTTCAAGCTAGAGGGGAAAGAGGAAACTACAGTACGCAACGTATTAAATTTAACTCTAATTCTTCAGGTTAAATTTTCGTTACATACTTGTGAATTTTCCCGCCGACTTACTTACCCTTTTAATTACGAATTACGAATTACGAATTACGAACTAGTAATTATTCTGTCACGGTAGTTCAAATTCCTCTTCAATAATTCTCCACTTAACCGCGCTGACTCCCGCCTCTAGACTCAAACGACTAACAGCTTGCTCCAGCAAAGTATCATTGCGATCTTGCGTTACCATATCTGCCTCAACCTCCACTTTATCAGGACTCTTCACATCCTCAATATCCTGACTGTGTAAAGAGCGGAGTCGCATTGCACGATTGCTAACAGCTTGTAGGAGTAAGGCGCGGACAAAGGCTTCATCTTGGCTGCGACAGACCACAGAGCAACGGTAGCAAATCTCTAATTCTGTCCCTTTAATCGGTTGCTGATTAATCCGGCGAGCTAATGGTCGTAGTCCTATATTTGCTATTAAAACTGCCACTGTCCCGATAAACGCCTCCGGGAGAAATTTAGAACCGGACAAAGCACCAATTGCCGCTGCGCGAAGTGCAAGGGAAACCGACATGGCAGAGCGATCGCAAAGTCTTATTCAGTGTTGTCATCTTCGTTTGCGGAAGAAGAATTGCTCTCATTATCCGATGATGCTTCATCTTCCTCTGCTTGTGACTCCATCAGATCTTGCATCAGTTGCTTTAAAGTCTTATCTGGTGGACGCTTTTCAAATTCACTGTGCGTATATATCCATACCAACTTAATTACGCCTTGACTGCGATTAACTAAGTACATTAGCCTTCCTTCTCCAGAAG
This sequence comes from uncultured bacterium, assembly GCA_964246695.1. GTDB lineage: Bacteria > Cyanobacteriota > Cyanobacteriia > Cyanobacteriales > Nostocaceae > Stigonema. The sequence goes on along the minus strand of CAXTSI010000018.1, from coordinate 9,161 downwards.
CACCACGCAACTTTGGCATATCAAAATAATACTTGCGAAACTCCCATTCCTCTGATATTCGTAGACCTCCAGGCAATCCTTCAGCAAAAGAACCTGCTAAAAAAGGATTGTTGCTCAAATCTCTAACAATTTGAGCAACACATTCCTCAAAAGCTTGCTTCGCCTTCTCACCCTTATAGTGGCGCTTCAAAAGCTCTTTATAGGATCGCTTAAATTTATCAGATGGGTTAATCCGAAACGTTGCTGAGCCACTCACGGAAATCGTCTGGTGTCATTGAGGAACTATTATCTGATTCAGCGATCGCTTCAAGCAAGGCTTCGGTCATCTTATGTTCATATTCAGGATGCTCATTCTCAATCGCTCTAAGTACAGTATTTTTCAAACGCTGTAAAGCTTTTAAATAATCAACTAGAGCATCCGTCTCCCCCCTGATCAGTATCCAGGCAAGTGACAACCTGACTCGAAAAGAGGAAATTAGACTCAGAATACCACTGCGTTCAGCAATCGATGCGTAAATTATAGCCTCAAGTAAATTACGCTCTTCAGGAGAAAAATTTTGCCACTCCTTTTCTACCAAAGTAGCTAATGCTTCTGCTCTTCGTGCCAAAACTAAGAGCCGCGAGGAACTTACTGTAGGTTGAGAGATTTGCTTAATTTCACAAGGGTTGAGGATGATGGCTGCCGACATAGACCGGTTCAAGAGTGCGATGAGCGCCTATTTCTCCAATATTACATATCGTAGGCATAAAAGCAGAAGACAGTAAAACATCTTCCGCCAACGCCACCGCTTCCCACAGGGAGCGCATCATCATCGTGGGAGTAGGGTTCATGCGGACCGACGCTGTGGCTATAAGGCTTGAGAATAGCTGATATCTTGCACCATTCTCAACAAGACCTAAAAAACCGGGTTTCTCAACCAAAGATTAAGGGTTTGACCATTAGTCATTCTCAAGAAACCCGGTTTTTCACCCAGGTGCAAGATGTGAGATAGGTGTTTTATGCCTTCTAGGCTGATGGCACATAAAAAATATGTTTAAAATGTATTTATAGTTCATTGCAATTTTCCCGCAAAACGGTGCATTTTTAAGATGATATAGGTATAGCATTACGAAGCCGGAGATATTTAAGCCCCTAGCTTCCTTTGTTGTACTACCACTACTTGATACGATGGTCTTGCTTTACTTTAGCATTCTTGGCTTACGGTGAAGGTTGGTTATCTAATGCTCAGTAAAAATGTGGAGGTTCGTGATTTTTCAATTGTTTTGGTTGCAGACAACCAAAACCCATCTATTTTGAATCCCGACTTTTTGAAGTACAACCATATTGTACCTACTGACTGGGAGTTGGCAATGCCACCAATTTGCACCCCTCCTGTATCTCAAGTTGTTTTCAAAAATGGAGTTAATATAGTAGCTCAATCAGACAGGGTTTCATTTTGGGAGGTGTTTGCTCCAGAGCAAATTGCGTTAATAGTACCAGAGATTAGTAGCAAATATGTTGATGCTGTTCCTTATGTTAATTATCGCTCAGTAGGAATTAATATAAATGCTCATGTTATTAACGAAAAAACACCAGATAATCAAGATATTGTTCTCAGTAAGTTGATTACTGCTGGTAGCTGGAAAAATTTTCAAGGTAAGTCACCTAATGCAGTCGTTCAGTTTATGTACACATTGGATAACACAAATTTCACAATTGTTATTCAGGAAGCATTGATCCAAAAAATACCTGATACTGAACCATTATCAGTTATAAATTTTGCAGCTAATTTTCATCGAGAATTGGTAGGTAGCACTTACCCAGAAAAAACTTCTCATATAAAAAATGTTATACAATCTTGTGAGACAGATTTTCAAACTTTTAAATCTTTTGTAGAAGAAACTTTTTTAGTGGGATAAAAGTGAGACAACATGAATACAAGCACATGGGGAAATGCCTGTTTCAAAGGTATCCAACAGCCAGATACTGCCTCAATTCACAGGACGGCAGGACAGGTTTACTCTATCTCTATAGCGTCTATAAAGTTTGGTATTCGTCAGTCTTTACCTGCTTCAAAAGCCGCCTTAAAGTTCTTATCTTCTAGTGGTGTGTATGTTGTAGAAGATTCGTCATTATTTATTGACACGCGCAAACAACAACCCTTTGACTGGCAAAAGAGTGTAGGTGCTTATCAAAGGATTATTCACTTGTCTGACTTGGATGATAAGTGGGATGGTTACAATGCTCCTAAGTTTTCTAAAGAACAGATTGATTTAGCTCTAACTCTCTACTCAAGTCTTCGTACTTATTGTATTGATAGAGGATTTGATTTTTCAAAGATTGAGCCATTTATTGCTCCATGTTCTGATGGCATGATTTTGTTTGAATGGGCAGGTAAGCGCTTCCCTACCAAGCAATTAGAAGTGTATGTTCCATTAGAAGCAGAGAAATTTGAATACTTGAAAACTGAAGTCGAATCAGAAGTTGAAGGAGAATTCCATCTAGATGAGTTGTATCTTATACTAGATTGGCTCTTTAATTTTGACTGTTGATAAATGGCTGAACTCTATCAAGTTAAGCCCTCCGACAAGCTGTTGAGGTGGCTACATCCAGGTCAATTTAACTGGGAGGAAAATAGACCAACCTCGGCAGCTTTTAAAGACCCTGAGATGTCTGTTGACATACTATGTCTAACAACAATAGAAGAAAGTTACATCAGGGCTAAAAAGATAGGTAAAAATGCTGTTGTATCGATACAAGCTCAGTGGATTATCGAGAAAGGCTTAGAAGTCTGTCACGAGCCTATAGAAGGTAATTATGCTCATGCTCTTATATTAGGTAAAAAAAGCAACTCTATTGCTAAATTTTTGGCTAACAACTGTGAAGTAGAAATTTATCCACCTAACTAATAATCAAGTAAATATTAGCCTCTTATTCACACGCCACCTGACGCACCACATCCCAGAAACACTTTCCCGCCTTCGTCACACCACCACCCAGCGAGCAAAGGCACACTAAGCTAAAGCTGATGAAGAAGCACATTCCCGAAACCTGATGGATAATAGAAGATAATAGAATTTTAATGGGAAGAATCCCCACTCGTTCTTAAAACGAATCGGATGAAAGCATCGATCTTCACGGTAGTTGAGACGAGAGTCGATTAGCGCCCTTGTGCGAAATTTCAATTCTAGACCTAAGATCAAGAAATCAGGTTGAGGATGATTGCCAATGTCAGAACAGTTAGAACAAAGGGTAGCCCTTTTAGAAGCTGAAGTTGCTCGCCTCAATCACAAGGTATAAAACGACTCGTCTTCTAGACCTTGGTGGGAAAAAATTGCGGGGACGTTTGCTGACAATCCTGCATATGATGAAGCGATGCAGTTAGGTCGGGAGTACCGTGAATCTCTGCGTCCAAGTTCCAGCGATTCATCTGAAGATTAGATGTACATTCTCGACACGGATCATCTGAGTGTTTTAGATCGCGGAGGAGTCACTGCTTTGGGTCTTTTTCAACGATTAGCAACCATCAACCCAACTTAAATAGCAACGAGTATCATCAGCTACAAAGAGCAGATGCGTGAATTTTGGAAACGCTGTGTGCATTTGGATAGCGTAAGTGCGATCGCATTTGCTGATATTTCCTCATAACTAGGACTTACGCATTGACAGAAATAGTTAAGTATGGATTCGGATTTTTCCGGCAATTCGTAGACCACAATATGACCGTAGGGGCGGGGTTACCCCGCCCTTACAATGTGGTCAATTTCAGAACACCGTTAATGGTTTTCAGTAGTTCCTGTGTCGTGTAAGGCTTGGGCAAAAATGTTTTCACACCAATGTCCATAGCAGCAGCGACCTTTTCACTTGAAGCCAGTCCGCTGACAGCAATAATTTTGACATGCGAGTTAATTTTTTGCAATGTGCGAATGGTGGTTATACCGTCCATTTCCGGCATAATCATATCCAGTAACACAGTATTGATTTCACGCTTATGCTGGGCATACAGTGCGATCGCCTCAATCCCGTCATTAGCAATTAGAACTTTGTAGTTGTGTTTTTCCAGCGTGATTTTGGTAATCTCTCGAATTAAAGCTTCGTCATCCACGACCAGAATCCATTCTCCATGTCCTGCTAGCAGTTCCAAGTCTTCTGCCTGCTGTGTTTGGGTGTCTTCCACTGCTGGTAAGTACACCTTAAATTGGCTGCCTTGTCCAATTTCACTAGATACGAGTACAAAACCGCCGTGGCTTTTAATGATGCCGATCGCTGTGGAAAGACCAAGCCCCGTGCCTTTGCCTACTTCTTTAGTAGTGAAAAATGGTTCAAAGATTCTCTCCATGATTTCCGGCAACATCCCCGTTCCCGTATCCGAGACATTTATGACACTGTAGGGACCGACAGTTGCCTCAAGATTCATCCTGGCGTAGTTTTCATCAATGAACAAGTTTTCAGCGCAAATGCTTAAAGTACCACCATCAGGCATAGCATCGCGAGCGTTGACGACTAAGTTCATCAGCACCTGATGGAGTTGAGTAGCATCGGCATAGACAGTCCAAAGGGTTGGCGATATATCTGTATAGACTTTGATTGACTTAGGAAATGTTCGCGTGATGATCTGCTGAATTTCTAAAAGCAAGTGCCTGAGTTGCACCTGCGTGCGCTGACTTTCGATCCCGCGTGCAAACGACAGCACTTGCTTGACTAAATTAGCCCCGCGTTTGGCACTATTTTTCAGTTCTGCAAGCAACTGCTGACTTTGCTTGTCGGGTATTTTTAACTGCAAGAGTTCAGCGATCATCAGCACTGGCCAGAATACATTGTTCAGGTCGTGAGCAATGCCGGAGGCGAGAGTACCGATGCTCTCCAGTCGCTGGGCGCGGAGAAACTGCGCTTCAAGTTGTTTCTTCTGTGTAATGTCAGTGTTGACGACCAGAATTGATTTTGGTTGCCCTGATTCATCGCGCACCAGTGTCCAGCGACTTAAGACGATGATTTCCTCGCCTGATTTTTGTACCTGACTCAACTCACCAGACCACTCGCCTTCAGACACGACAGCCTTTTGAGCATCTTCGAGTGAGGGCGAAGTTTCTTTGGACAAAAGCTCGTTGACCAACTGACCTAGAGCCTCTTTTACCTGCCAGCCGTACAAATGCTCAGCGCCTTTATTCCAAAATAAGATTTGGTTTTCTAGATCAAGAACGAAAATAGCATCTGTTGCCACATTGAGCAGGGCAGCTTGTTCCGAGATTTTCTGTTCCGCCTGCTTGCGTTCTGCAAGTTCAGTTTGAACCTGCTCGAACAGTGTGGATTGCTGAATGGCGATCGCCACCTGCGTTTCCAATTGCTTGAGCAAATCGATCTCCAATTGCTGCCACTGCCGTGGTGACGAACACTGGTGAGCCACTAGCAATCCCCACAATTCCCCTTGCAAGATTGGCACCACTAAGATGGACTTGACTTGAAACTGAGCCAGAAAATCAACGTAACATTGAGTTAGCTCTCCTGCATAAATGTCCGCTGTAGCTTGTATCCGACCTTGTTTGTAAAGCTGGACATAACTTTGGGCAAACGTCGGGTCTTTAAGTTTACTTCCTAGAATCGGTTTCCACTTAGAAGCTACAGATTCTGCGATGACAATTCCACCCCAGTCTGGCTCAAAGCGGTAGATAAACACTCGCTCCACCTGAAGAAACTGCCGCACTTCAGATACTGTAGTGCTAAGAATTTCCTCTAAATTCAAAGATTGGCGGATGCGTTGGGCAATTAGCGCCACCAGTCGTTCCCGCTCTGTTTGCTGTTGCAGTGCCTCTGCTATCTGCTTATATTCAGTAGCAGTGCGTGCAAGGGTTGCTACATGACGCCGGATTTCTAGTTGTGTCATGACTTGATGACCTAATGCCCGCAATGCGGACACCTGTTCCGGACTGATTGACCGTGGGACGCGGTCAATCACACAAAGCGTTCCCAATGCGTGTCCTGAGGGTGTTATTAGGGAGACGCCAGCATAAAATCGGATATGGGGATCGGATGTTACTAATGGATTTGTGGCGAATCTCTGGTCTGCCAGTGCATCAGGAACAATCAAAACATCGGGCTGCAGGATTGTATGGATGCAGAACGCCGCATCGCGCGCCGTTTCTGTTGCTTCCATTCCTACTTTCGACTTGAACCACTGGCGGTGAGCATCAAGCAGGCTGACCAAGGCAATGGGGGTTCCACAAATATACGCGGCTAAACGAGTGATCTCGTCGATAGCCGAATCGGTTTCAGTGTCGAGAATTTCGTATTGGTATAGACTTTCTAGCCTTGCTGCTTCATTATCTGGCAGTGGAGCTTTCATTTAATTTTTAAAGCCAGTGCGTTTGGCTGATAACTTTAATTAGACTTTTTTAAATCTGTTTTAGAACTCCTCTACATATTTACACAGATTTTCAATTGACTTTGTTTTATCTTTGCTCTAAACCAGCCATAGCTGAAATCAAACCACCACTTACCACACCAAATCCAGCACCAGCTAAAGATAACAAAACACATCCAGGATGACCAAGCGCCGTACGTCCTCTAGATGTTCCTCCGCGTAGGTGTATGCAACTGGCGCACTCATGTCATGCCTTAAATCTGTCACGAATCGCAATCAAGGCTAATTCTTTTTTACTCAATCTCTTCTAGATCCTCAACTTTCGTAAAGACTCCTGCATCGGCAGCTAGATTACCGATATTAATTTGGGTTGGGTAGCCAAGTTTTGGGTCGTATTCCACACTCAGGCTAGATTGTCCACGGCCGATCGTATCCTTAATTAAATTAAAGAGCTTAGGGATTGTGTCGTAGTCTTGGAATAGTTTTGAATTGACAGGCATGTTAGTATCCGCGTTTCTGATGCTCGTCGTTATGCCGTTACGTACTTCAATGATTACTGGTCCTCTAGCTTCGGCTATGCAGAAGCAATCGTTTGTTAGTCTATAACGATAGTTGGAGATTTTTTGCTGCTTCCACAATCGACGATTAATCCTTAACTGCCCCAAGTTTGAGTCAGTAACTAGGGGTGATTGTGCAAGCTGTAAGGGCGATTGAGACATTACTGGTGCGTTCAAACCCAGAAACATTACTAATCCCATGCCAATAATAGACAGGCGCATATAAATCCATCCATTTCTACTTCAGATCATCACTATAGTATCGCAAATTACATGTTGAACGATGTCTTATGATGTCTAGTAAATAAGGTTCAGTAGACCCCGGTATTACCTTTGGACAAGGTTGGGATTGTAGAAATAACATTTGTTAATGTTAACTGTCGAGGGTGCGGTTCAAAATCCTGTTAGAGGTAGCATCGAACGCCAACGCCACCGCCCCCCACAACGGCGCATCATCACCCAACGCCGCCGACACAACTTCAAAATTCACCTCAGGTAACGCCGTCTCCCGCGCCACATGACGCACCACATCCCAAAAACCCTCCCCCGCCTTCGTCACACCACCACCCAACACAAACCGCTGCGGATTGATCAGATTCGCCACATTCCCAATACCCATACCTAACGCCCACCCAGCCCTATACAAAAACTCCTTCGCCAAATCATCCCCAGCCGCCGCCGCCTCACTCACCACCTTCCCCGTAATCAACTCCAAATCACCCCCCACCAAAGCCCTCAACACCACTCCGCCTTCTCCGCGCAGCGGATCATTATCCAAAACCTCCCTTACATCCTGCGCCATATACGGTCCCGACGCCAACCGTTCCACACACCCCCGCTTCCCACACAAACACATAGGTCCAGCAGGGTCAACAACCATGTGTCCAATTTCACCAGCCATCCCCTCCGCACCCCGCCAAGGCTGACCATTCAGTATCCAACCACCCCCTACACCAGTACTGACAGTAATATAAAACAGACTATCGTACCCCTGACCCGCACCAAAACGATATTCACCCAAAGCCGCAACATTCGCATCATTGTCTACACTCACAGTCACACCAAACTCCTCCGCCAGCAAGTCCTGTAAAGGAACATTTTCCCATCCTGGGACATGATGCGACAGCCGCACCTTTCCAGTAGTTGCATCTACTGGTCCGCCAAAACTGACACCGATCGCACCAGGTTTCGCGGACTGTAGCAGAGAATAAATGAGCGATCGCATAATTTCCAAGTCAGTATTCGCATTTCCATCTCTTAGACAAAGGCGACGTTCATAACCCAGCCATTCCCTAGAACCCGCATTTACCATCGCTGCCGCCAGCTTAGTTCCACCAAAATCGAGTGCTAATAATTTCATAGTTAATTGTTAATTGTTAATTGTTGATTGTTAATTGCTAATTGCTAATTGCTAATTGCTAATTGTTCATTGCTATTAGCCATTAGCTATTAGCTATTAGCCATTACCAAGTCAATAAACTGTTGCAATCGTTCATAATGCGACCCTTTCCAATAAACTTGAGAACAGTTTTGGCAGCGATGAAATTCATTAATTTGCAATTGGATATTTTCTGGCACTTGGTCAATAATGGATTCCTTAGCTACAGGTTCTAGTAATCCGTTACAGCGTAAACACCGTTGAAAGGGCAATACTAATTTAAACAAGTCGAAGCGTCGTAATACTTCCACGATTTGTTGCTGCGGGTCAGTATTTCTCACATAATATCCATAAGTCACCACACTCCGCATCAATAGACCCAGATCGCGAGTTAACAGAATTCGTTCTTGCGTACTGGAGATCCGGGCTAATTCCTCATCCTCGTAGTCATTGCGGTACAACGTATCAAAGCCTAACAGGCGTAAAGATGTTGCAAGTTTACCCAAATGAATATCTAAAACGAAGCGAATGACACTTAACGGTTTCGGTCTAACAGATATAGTTGGCGTAATAAGGGCTGTAGCCGATATTGGATAGACGTTAATAATATCTTTATCTTGGACTATGTAGGAAAAATCAACTGAGTTGCCGTTGACTTCAATACAATCAACTTCTGGATGGGGAACACCCAACGACTCGATCGTGTCCTTGATTGAGACTCTCTCTGCAAAAAAATGGTCTATTCCCACTTGCCTTTTTGGTGGTGGTAAAAAATCATTCAATTCTGCATGAAAGCGGAAAGAAGCAATAGCCATAAGAACGAGTCAGAAGGGTTGTTCATCCACCATACTAACCCTGACTTGTAAATGGGGAGTAGGGAGTGGGGAG
>CAXTSI010000017.1:0-38615 GCA_964246695.1 uncultured bacterium | reverse complement strand
GGACATGGGAAAGTAACATCCTCATCCCCCTCATCCCCCCCACTCCCCAAATGGCTAATTGGCTTTTCTGACATCACGGCTTTGTTGTGGAGTCTTTACAATTCGGGAGTTTCTGGCGTCCACGGTCCTGTGCTAACTACTATAGGAGGAGAGCCTGAGTGGTCAATTCAACGATTATTTGATTGGGTGGAAGGTCGAGATCTTGCCCCTCTAAAAGGTTGTGGTTGGGGTGGGGGTGTTGCAACTGGTATACTATTACCAGCAAATCTCACCGTGGCAACTCATCTGCTGGCTACGCCAATGCAACCGGATCTGGATGGTGTGATTTTGGCATTGGAGGATGTAAAAGAAGCTCCTTACTGTATTGACCGAATGCTAACGCAGTGGCGGATGAGTGGTGCTTTGTCAAAAGTCTGTGGGATTGCATTGGGTAGCTTTAGCCGTTGCGAACCGCCGTCTAACGTTCCTAGCTTTAGCGTTGAAGAAGTGCTGCGCGATCGCCTGGGCGATCTGGGCATTCCCGTTGTCTCTGACTTACCGTTTGGTCACGATGAGTGCAATGCGGCTTTACCTGTGGGAGTACCAGTTCAGTTGGATGCTGAAAACGGGATTTTGAGCTTTGAGAGTCTTTGATTTGTCGGAATCTTGTCCTTTATAAATCATTTTTAACAAAAAAATCTTCGCTTATCTAGTCCACTTTTCCAACCTGCCATTTTGTGCTGCCACGATTTCAGTAGGATTTGCAACTCTCGTAGCGGATGTCCGTAATGGATCATCGCTATTAGACTAGAAAGTAGTCCGGGCGAACCTATCGAACCAACTAAGAGCAGATACATTAATCGCGGAAATTGTAAGTAAGTGGGACTATGTTTAGCCAGTATGAACGCGTGATTATAGCCTGCGTTGAAAATCTTAACTTGTAAATCGCCATCCCGTCCACCCGCATAAGCTGTGTTAGTTGGATGGTGAGCCACAACATTGGCAAAGTCAAAAACTACCCGATACCCCCGCTTCTTTACTTGCAGACAAACATCAAGCTCAAACATTTGCCAGTAACGCTTCAATGCACTTTCAAACCAATCAAATGCAGACCGCCTGATACTGAAGTTGTAACCAACAAGATGATCTACATCTATGGGCAAACGGGAAATCCATTCCTCCACTTGGTCATACATATTCCCATAACTTTTTCCGTGCCAAGTCAGTAGACCAATTGGCTGTATTTTGCGCTTTGGGAATGGAGAACCATCGGGATTGTAATTGTTTGCCGCTCCTCCTACAGCCCCGATTTTGGGGTCTGAGTAAAAGGAGAGATGTCGGGCAATCCACCCAGGCGGTGTCACTACATCATCATCACATAGCAGGATGATGTCTCCTTTAGCTGATTCTAGTGCTGTGTTTTCGGCAGATATGACCCCTGCTTCGGAGCAATGGAGAAGCTGGAGTGGAAAAGGAAGAGTATGCCGCAGTTCCTCAACTGAGTCTCGTGTTGTAGTGTCATCAGCCTGCCAGACTATGATTACCTCGGTTGGTAATAATGTTTGAGTTGCCAAGCTCTGTAGGCAACGAACAAGTTGATCGGATCTTTGAAAGGTAGGAATAAGAACACTGGTATTCAGTTGGCTCATTTTGGATAGCAATTCTTAAATTGGAAAATCAGAGTTGCAAAAAATCAAAAAAATTAAGTTTAAATGTTATGGGCAGCGACATGGGCGAGATTCCTTTGTTGCAAGACAACAGTTGGAATTTTTTACAGAATTGGAGAATCGTTTGCTATAAAGTTGGCAGCAGGTTTTTGCCAAACAATCGCGGTTTTTATGCCATTAGTCGATTGATTAACAACTGACCAATCTTGGGGAATACTCAATGCATCAAATGAATTCCACATATTAGTGTCGTCAATAAGCAGGTATCCTCCAGGCTTAATCTTGCTTAAGCATTTCCTGGCACAATTGGTTCTGTAGTGACCATCAACAATTATAAAATCCAAACTTTCATCTGCAAATTCATCCAAAATTGCGACATAACTAGGACATATTTCGTAAAATTCTTTCTCAGGTTCTGATAAAGGATGATCCAGCGGAATCAGTCGCAGATTCACATTAGCAATATTCTTTTTTTCCAGTTGGCTTTTTACCAATTTACCCCAATTAGCATCATGTTCTATACTAGTCAATTTTCCTACACGCTGAGCAAACCAGGCTGAACTGCGACCGCTGCCGAACTCAAGCACGGACATGGAGATAGAAAGATGTTTTTTGCAAAATTCTATAGTTCCCGGACACAGCCAAGGTTCATTTGGATTAAGTTTTTCCCATATCCAATATTTAATGCGGTATAGCATGGATTTAGGTCTTTTTAGCCAAAATAAAAGATTATTTCTTGATGTGACAACCATTTTTGTTTACCTAAATAATGTCTTCATTTCAATAAAGCTCAAAACAATTGCAGTCTTCATCTGCTTACAGAAGTTTTAAATTGAACCCGTGCCACATTGTCAGGGCGGGGCACGTCGCTTCGCTCCAATTCAAAAATCAAAAGTCAAAAGTCAAAATTAAGAATTATTTAATTACTTTTGACTTTTGAATTTTGACTTTTGAATTCCCCGTAGGGGTTGACCCCGCCCCTACGGTTATATTGTGGTCAACCTGAATGAAATGCGCTGTAATATGAATCCGTAATTAAATTCAACAGTTTCGCATTTTAAGTAATAACACTGAGATGTTTCCCAATATTTTAGTTTTAAATATACATATACGAATACATGATAGTTGTAAAAAATCAATATGCCAAGAGTCCGCAAGTTGCTTTCTATTGGTCATTCCTATGTAGTTACCCTAAACCGCCGACTTGTGAATGAGATTGCCCGTTTAGGGCAGGGAGAGTGGGAAGTAACAGCAGTAGCACCCTCGTTTGTGTACGGGGATTTGCGACCCATGCATCTGGAAGCCGACCCCAAAGAAATCTGCCGACTCGAAGCAGTACCAGCCTATTTCAGCCAGCGCATTCACATTATGACTTATGGTTGGCGACTCAAAGAAATTATGGAGCAAGGCTGGGATTTAGTGCATTGTTGGGAGGAGCCATACATTTTTGTCGGCGCTCAAGTTGCCTGGTTGATGCGTAAAGACACTCCATTGATCTACAGAACTGCTCAAAACCGCTCCAATAGTAATTTTAACCAGTGGCTATACAATAATACTCCACTAGTTTACTTTTCATTTCAAAGCCACTTCAAAACATATCCACCGCCCTTTAATTGGATGGAACATTATGCCATGAGCCGTGCGGCAGGATGGATATGTAGTGGACAAACAGTCGCTGAAACCTTGAAATCCCGCCAGGGGTATTCACTCCCGATGCGAGTGATTTCCCTTGGCGTGGATATTAACCATTTCTACCCCAATCCTGATGCCCGATTGCAAATTCGTCGCTTTCTGGCTTGGGAAGAACAAGGAACACCCGTAATTGGCTACTTAGGGCGATTCGTTCCGGAAAAAGGTTTGGATTTACTCATGCGGGTTCTGGATAACTTGCAAACCCCTTGGCGAGCTTTATTTGTCGGTACCGGTCCGATGGAAGCACCGCTGCGAGCATGGGCAAAGCGTTATTCCGAAAATGTGCGGATTTGCACAAATGTCAAACATAATGAAGTCCCCCAATACATCAACGCTATGGACGTACTTTGCGCTCCTAGTCAGACTAGATGCAATTGGCGAGAGCAGTTCGGGCGAATGCTGATTGAAGCATTTGCCTGCGGCGTTCCTGTTATTGGTAGTGACAGTGGCGAGATTCCTTATGTGATCCGAGATGCAGGTGTGGTTGTTGGGGAGAACGATGAACAGGGATGGGTTCAGGCATTATCAGACTTACTGAATAGTCCGTCTCGACGCCAGGAACTTGTCCCAAAAGGCTTACATCGAGCGCACACGGTTTACGCTTGGTCAGTTGTTGCAAGACAACACTTGGATTTTTTTACCGAACTTTTGGAGAATAACTCAAATGCGTCTTGCCGTTATCTGTGACTACCCTGAAGAAAACTGGCAAAGCATGGATCTGTGTGCCCAGATGCTGCTGAAACATCTGCAAGCCGAACACACTGCATCTATTCACGCCACACAGGTTTGTCCCTCATTTTGCTGGCGTTTTAAACAAATACCTAGGATAGGTAAAAAGCACTTTGCTTACAATGCCGATCGCCTACTCAACCGATTTTGGGATTATCCCCATTATCTGAGGGGGCGGGTAGCTGATTTCGATTTGTTTCACGTTGCCGACCATTCCTACGCCCATTTAGTGCATGTATTACCTCCAGAACGCACAGGAGTATTCTGCCATGATATTGATGCGTTTCGCTCTCTTGTAGAGCCACAAGAGCCTCGACCAGGTTGGTATAAAGCCATGTCTCGGAGAATCTGGCGCGGTTTACAGTCATGCGCAGTTGTGTTTTATTCAACCGCATTCGTAAGGAAACAAATTGAGCATTACCAGATAGTAGAACCATCACGCCTAGTGCAGGCTCCCTACGGTATCAGCTCCGAGTTTTGCAATACTCATTTGTACACAAGTATTGCTGACCAACAGATACTAGAGCAAATCGGCGCTGCGCCTTTTCTACTACACGTTGGCAGTTGTATTCCTCGCAAGCGCATCGATATTCTTTTAGATGTATTTGCTCATCTTAGAACCACGCACCCAGAACTGCGACTTGTCAAAGTTAGCGGTGAGTGGACAGAACGCCAGCAGCAGCAAATGACTCGGCTCAATATCAACAAGTCGATTATTCATCTACAGAAATTGCAGCGAACAACCATAGCAGCACTTTACTGTCGAGCATCAGCAGTGCTATTAACAAGTGAAGCCGAGGGCTTTGGTCTACCTGTCATTGAAGCCTTAGCTTGTGGGGCAGTTGTCGTTGCCAGCGACATTCCTGTTCTGCGTGAGGTGGGTGGAACAGCGGCGGTCTACTGTCCGACTGAGGATGTGTCAGCTTGGGTAAAGACCCTTGAGCAACTATTGGCAAACCCAACCAGCGTTCCTGTTCTTAACCTACGTCTGGCTCAAGCCCAGAAGTATTCTTGGTCTACTCATACCCAGATTATTGCTCAAGCTTATTCAAAAATGTCGAAAAACTTAACCCTTTAACCTCCTTAAGAGCAAGGGAAGGAAGATAATTTCCGAGGACCCTATTAGGGGAGGGGGGTAGGGGGGAGAGGTCAAAACTAGCCAGTTACGAAACTGCATGAAAATTGTCTTTGTGAATCCGGTGGGAGCGATTGGCGGTGCTGAGAGATTGTTGCTAACTATGTTTGCAGCGCTGCAAACTGCACAGCCAAATCTTCAACTGCACTTGATTGTTGGGACAGATGGACCATTGATAGAAAGCGCTCAAAACCTGGGAGTACAGGTCAAAGTGCTGAAGCTGCCAGACCAAGTTAACCAACTAGGTGACAGTGCCTTGAAAGGCAATAGCAAAGTTATAGAAGTATTAAAGTTGCTATTTAAACTAGGGATATTATTGCCTTATGCTTGGCAATATTTGGGCGAATTTCGGCGAGTGCTGTGGGAACTTAACCCAGACTTAATTCACTTAAATGGGATTAAAGCTAATTTACTCACAGCATTGGCTGGAGTGAGGGGCGTACCTGTTGTTTGGCATATCCACGATTTCTACAGTTCGCGACCGTTAATGGCACAAGCTTTAAGGTGGGCTAGCAGTCATGCCAGAGGTGCGATCGCTATTTCCGAAGCTGTTGCTCAAGATGCCAGAACCACACTACCTCGCTTACCTATTGAAATAGTTTACAATGCCGTAGACGTAAATTACTTCTCCCCCTGCCTCGCATCCCTTTCACTCCCCCTCCAAGTTGGACTAGTAGCTACCTTTGCTCGTTGGAAAGGTCATGACATTTTTTTGGAAGCCGCAGCGAGGTTAGTGCGATCGCGCCCTGAGTTAAATGTTCGTTTCTGCATTGTCGGCGGACCGATATATAAAACGCAGGGTTCCCAATTTTCTGAACAGGAGTTACGAAATAGCGCCTCACGACTTGGGATTGAAGACAAAGTTGATTTTTTGGGTTTTCAACAGAGTATAGTAGAAATTTACCGTAGGTTAGATATTGTTGTTCATGCCAGTACTCAACCAGAACCATTTGGTCTGGCGATCGTCGAGGCGATGGCTTGTGGCAAACCTGTGATTGTCTCGCAGGCGGGAGGCGCAGCAGAATTATTTACTCATAATTATGACGCAGTTGGTGTTCCACCTAGTGAACCTGCTGCTTTAGCATCAGCAATTGAGTATTTGCTTGAGAATCCCAATCAACGTCAAAGTCTCTCAGAAAACGCGAGGCTGACAGTCACTCAGCGTTTTAGCGACCAACGTTTAGGTCAGCAAATTCTGGCAACGTATAGGAAATTTGGAATATCGTTAAACAACGGTGATACCGTTTCTGTGTGAAAATGCGATCGGCAGTTTGTCCCCCCTTGGTAATCGCAATTTATTTACTGATATCTTGCACCATTCTCAACAAGACCTAAAAAACCGGGTTTCTCAACCAAAGATTAAGGGTTTGACCATTAGTCATTCTCAAGAAACCCGGTTTTTCACCCAGGTGCAAGATGTGAGTTTACTGATATCTTGCACCATTCTCAACAAGACCTAAAAAACCGGGTTTCTCAACCAAAGATTAAGGGTTTGACCATTAGTCATTCTCAAGAAACCCGGTTTTTCACCCAGGTGCAAGATGTGAGTTTACCGATAAATCCTGTAAAGACGCGATCGTTCGCGTCTCTACTGAACCGTATTGGTCTATAATTTGTTTTAGTTAGCAAGTAGGATTTTGGCAGCGGTTTTATTTAGAGAAATAAAGTGTGTAATTGCCAGACTAACAAAAAATATTACTGCCGATGACATAATTAACAGAAGTGGTGATAGCTGAAAGCTAAGAACTTTTGGATATAATTTGACCATAACTGGCATAAATCCAGCAGTTATCAAAGCATGCGCTAGATAGATACCAAAACTAAAATAACCCAATTTCTTTGAAATCAAGCTGATTGCTGCATTCTTAGAAATTAGACCAGATATCAAAATAGCATAAACCAATGATATATATGGTATGAACAAGCTAAAAGCTTGTATATTATATATAAAAATCGTCACACTAAATAGCGGAATGAAAAACAGTACAAGCAATACTCTTGAATTTGTTTCTCGTCCAGCATATATGTAATTATGGAGTATTTTTTGAGATTGAGGATTGTTAAGTATGATACTGAATATTATGTATGGTATACACTTGATTGTCCAAGCTAAGACAACAAGAATCAATCTCATAAACTGAAACAGCCAAGTATTAGAAAGTGATGAGATGTCAATCAACTGTTTAAATGCAATTCCATCTCCTAATACAAAATCATTCCCAGTCTGAACCATTAATTTATAAAGACAAATGCTTAGCAAGAAATATAAAAAAAGCCATAAATGATTTTTAATATTTTTTAATGTCTTTGTAATTGGAATTGCAACCATCACACCAAAAAATAACATTGGCATAAAATATAACTGTACTCCAGATGCGCCGAATAATATAATATTTATCGGGTCGGAAACTAATCTGTTAAAAGATTCTTTATTTCCTATTAGCCAGCCTATTAATCTTGCAAACAAGTAAATTATCGTCCAACCAAAGTAAGGAAATATAATTCTTTTGATTCGATTTTTCAAGTATATTTTTGTATGTTTTTCTAAAATTGATGTGTAACTAAAGTAGAAAGAAGTTATCAAAAAAAATGGAACACAAAAAACAAGAAAAGAATTAGTAATGACTAGAGCATTTCCATCTCTAGGTATTTCTCCCAGTCCATGAATGAGAACTACCCCATAAGCAGCTACACCTCTAAAAAGATCAATTCCTAATAGCCTTTTGTTCGGATCTGTAGAATTTTGTAAGTTCATAACAAAATATTTTTGACGAGCGGATTAAAAAATGGTGAACATACTATCAGGATATGATTATAGTGCAGGATAAGTAGGCAACAAGAAAGGGTAGTAAGTAGTAATCTGTTCCTGCACTCAAACACGACTCATGTTGTAGCTGTAGGAGTAGGTTTTAACCTTCAGAAACCCGGTTTCTCTCACCTGGTTGAGAATGGTGCAAGATCTCAGGAAACGTAAACGTGAAGCTAGAATTATGGTAGTTTGGTTCAAAACCTGATTCCTCACTGTGCTTAAGTCCAAGAAAGTTGAATCCGATCGCCTACGCGCTGTTTTTTTGTCGATATCTCCAGTCATTCAAAGGCTTTTCAACCAATAGATAAAATATATAACTAACCAAAATTGCTACAATCCAACCAAATAATTGTAAACATAACATCATTCGACTGTCAATGGATATAAATTTTAGACCTAAGTAAATTACCTTTCCTTGAAATGGAGTATGAAGCAAGTATAAGGAGTATGACATTATGCCAAAAAACTTAAGCCATTGTATCGATTTCAAAGAACTTAACTTGGGATCTAAAGAATTTAGTGAGTAAAGCATTAATGCAAAAAGTGAGCTAAACCAAATTGGATTATTAGAAAGTAAACTATGATTGACTAAAATACTTAAACTCCCCAAGACAATTATTAAACATAAACAAACATTGCGCTGATATGTTCGTTTTTGCGCTCTAGCAAGTAAAGAAGTAAACAGTAATACCCCACAACAAAACTCAGCCCAAAATGGTAAAAATGTTAATGTATGCAAGTTTATAAAAATTGATAGTGTTGCTATTAATAAGCCTATAAATATAGCTAAAATCTGACTAATGCGATTGCGAATTATAAGTCAATACAGTTCAGTTAAGCACCAGATCAGAAACCCGGTTTCTCCTAGAAACCGGGTTTCTTTGCTTCCACCTATCCTTAACTGAACCGTATTGAATTATAAGTAATAATGCCAAAAATAAATAAAATTGTACCTCAACGACAAGTGTCCAGTAAACTACAACATAGAAGGTTGTATTAAGATAAGGTTGAATCAAAAATATATTTCCAATCCACCCAAACCAAGAATGCGGCAAATGTTCCCAAAAACTTGTTTTATTATTAAATAGAGATAATATAAAATTAATGGTTATAGTAACTATAAATGCCATCCAATAGACTGGTAACAAGCGCCATGCTCTATTTCTAATAAATATCGTAGCTTTACTATTATTCTTCAAGATAAGTCTATAAATACTTGCTGAAATACAGTAGCCACTGATCACAAAAAAAATATGTACTCCCAGCCAACCTGGAGCAGCAACTAACTGTAGTATTTTGACAAGTGGATCTACAGACAAATTATTAATAGACCCAAAACCATGAAAAATCATGACCCATAGAGCAGCAATACCACGCCAATGGTCAAGTGTTTTGTACTCTGGATTCCAGGATTGTGCCTGCAAGGATTTCATATGATAGTTAGTAATCGTGGAAATTGCATGAATAAACTTGGCTCCGTAGAGAAAGTAGGTTTGGTCAAACTAGGTACTAACATCAGGAGTTATAATTCTTTTTATTCGATTTGTCAAATAGTTTTTTGTGTTCTTTGATAAAAGTGATTTGCTAGTACAGTAGAAAGAACTTATCAAAAATAAGGAACACAAAAAGCAACAATAAAATTATAAATAACTAGATAATTTTCATCTCTAGGTATTTCTCCAATTCCATGAATGAGAGCTACCCCATAAGCAGCTACACCTCTAAAAAAAATCAATTCCTAATAGCCTTTTGTTCGGATCTGTAGAATTTTGTCAGTTCATAACAAACTATTTTTGACGAGCGGGTGAAAAATGGTGAACGTACTATCAGGATCTGATTATAGTGCAGGATAAGTAGGCAACAAGAAAGGGTAGTAATCTGTTCCTGCACTCAAACACGACTCATGTTGTAGCTATAGGAGTAGGTTTTAACCTTGGTACTATTAATCGCTATACCCAAAACATTTTGACTGGCTTTCTCCAACAGTTCTTTAGAAAGAGTAATACTAGCAGAATCCGCCACTCCAGGACGAACCACAAACAAAATTCCATTAGAAATTTTGCCCAAAATAGTTGCATCAGCCGCCACAGTCAACGGAGGAGAATCGATAATTGCAAAGTCATAGTTTTGTGCGATTTGTGCTACCAATACAGCCATTTGGCTAGAATCAAGCAGTGCCAATGGGTTGCGATTCGCAACACCAGAGGTAAGAACCTGCAAATTGGGCATGACTTCACACACAGCGTGTTCTAAATCAGACTGGCTTGTGAGAACACTGCTTAAGCCAAGTTCATTTGGGATTTCCCATATTTGGTGCTGACTTGGATGACGCAAATCTCCATCCACCAACAATACTCTGCGTCCAAGTTGGGACATAGCAACGGCTAAGTTAGTAGCGATGGTAGATTTTCCTTCTTTAGGTACAGAACTAGTGACAACAATGACTTTTATCGGTCGCTCTGAATTAAAAAATCTCAAGTTGGTTTGAAGCATATGAAAAGCTTCGCTAACTGGAGAATCAGGGTTGTTTCTCACGATCACCTCTGGGACAACTTGGATTAAATTGCCATTGGGAAATGGCGGAATGCTGCCCAGCAAGGGATATCCCAATAAGTCTCTAGCTGATTTAGTCGTTTTGATAGTATTGTCGATTTTTTCTAAAACAAAGGCAGTGGTTGCACCCAGCAAAGTCCCACCGATGAAACCTTGCAGCAAGTTTATATACTGACGGCTCTTAACAGCTTGTCCCGGAACCAAGGCTTGTGTAATAATCCGAGCGTTACCCACCTGCTGATTTTCTGCTACCTGAAGTTCTTGATCCTTATCTAAAAGGCTTTTATAGCTAAACTCAGTTGCGGCGATTTCACGTTCTAGCTGGCGCTGTTGTAGCTCTAGCTGGGGTACTGTATTAGCCCGTTGTCTGTAGGAGTTGATTACCGTGCTTAAAGCCCGAAGCCGTACCTGCAAACTCAGGCGTTCTGCCTCGATACTGGCGTAGTTGCCCAGAAGTCCTTGTTGCAGACCTTGACCTCTGAGTTCCACGATTTTATCGGCATCTTTGATTTGATTTAAACGCCCTACAGTACCTACAAAACTTTGTTGTATCCGTCGTTTGAGTTCTTGGTTGAGAATAGCTTCTTGTTCCTTAAGGTTAACGATTGTAGGGTGAGAGTCCGTCAGACGAAGTCGCCCGATTTCAATCTTTTGTTGGACATCTTGCAACTGTCCGAGAATCGGGATTGTTGTTGGAGACTCGCCAACAAAACCAGAGATGACAGCTTCTTGCGCACTGACTCCAAACAGCTTCTTGATTGATTCCATCCGAGCCGTTTGCGCTGCTAGCTCGGACCGGGTTGCGGCTACTTGTCTGTCCAAATCACTGAGAATCGCTACGGTCGATGCTGCTTCTGCTTTTAGGTCTAAAACTCTGTTTTGCTGTTTAAATTTTTGCATATTTTCTTCAGATGCTCGCAATGCGGCTTTTCTTAAAGGTAATTGTTGTGCAATAAAGTTTCTAGCAGACTTGGTTTCAGCACGGTTAGCATTGACATCGTTTTCTATATAAATTTTCATCATAGTATTGACAATGTTCGCAGCCTTTTTCGCGTTTGTATCTGTATAAGAAATTTCCAGGATGTCAGTTGCTTTGACATTTTTTACTACCAGATCATTTAAAAATGCTTGGGGGTTTTGAGATAGATTGAGGACGGCTATAGTCCTTTCAGCTAGAGGCAGAGAATGCAGAATTTCTGCCTCGGTTTCTAAAGGATTGCCACTTAACGTACCATCTAGCTGTCCTAATTTGCTCCCAACTCCCGTTAACGAAGAGGCGGTGTTCTTTTTAAACAAAAGCTGACCTGTTGCTTGATAGATCGGCGTTTCCTGTAATGTCCTGACGACACTTAATCCTAAAAGAGCTACAAAGACTATAGAAGCTGGTAACCATCGGCGTCTGAGAATAAGCCAATATTGCAGATGTTCATCCATAAAATATTACTTGTTAAAGGAGCTTAATTGTGTTTAATGTAATAGGTAATTGGTAATTGGTAATTGGAAAAAGTTTTTTATGACTATTACCCATTACCCATTACCTATTACCAGCCCTAACTCTAAATTCGTGCAACTTACGTTATTAGTCAGGTGATACCAAGCTGACTCGATTTTATAAGTAGCGTTGGCTATTGTGGATGGGCGAAATTACTGAAAATTTTAAGTATATTTCAATATTAAAGTAATCATTTTTGAAGATTAAAAAAGTCAGGCGTATCCCAACTTACCAGTCGCTACAAGGTCGGGAACCTCCGCATAGAGGGAGCACGAGAATTTCGCGTCTTTACACAGCTTGGGAATATTGAGCAGGTCCAAGATGTCAGCTTCTACGGAAAAAATCAGCCATCAATAAATAAATTTATAGCTACTTTAGTAAGCATACTGAGACTACATTAAGGGGCGTCTCCTAAATTTTACTTAATCGTTCCCGGTTTTTGATGCTGGTGCAAGATATCAGTATAGGAATCCTAAATCATTCTTGAAAAATCTCGCTTGTAATGTAGGGTGGGCACTGCCCACCAAAACCCGCATATGGTGGGCAGTGCCCAACGGGAGCGCAGATCCGATTGGGAGTGAAACCCGCGGCGGGCTGTCTCACCACTCCACGAAGACGCGGGGAACCCCAACGGGAAAGCAGATCCGATTGGGAGTGAAACCGAAATTCAGGGCTGTCTCACCGCGCACTCTTTGTGGCTCCCCTACGTGTATTTCAAAAATAAAATAGGAATCCTATATAAGTATTCTTCTCTTAAATAATTACTCTACTTAGGATTTTCAGTAATTCCGCCCATCCATTCTCACTAAAGGTACTTATATAATCTAGTAAGCTTAAGGGCATACAACTCTCCTGGTCGCGGGTGCGACCAAGATGAAATTTGCGGTTTTGGCAACGAGTAGTGCAGAAACTATCAGTAAGTTGCCGAGGTAAAACACAAAAAATCCGGTCAGTAATTTCACAGCAGCAAGAACAACATGAAGTTAAACAAACAGGAAAAAATGTACAAAAAGCCAATAGAAGTAACAGATACCGTAGAAAATCGGTCATTTACTTTACTGCGCTTGCTTGGCTATATCCTCTTAGTTTTTGCTCTCATTGACTATATAGCAATCATAATTCCACTACGCTTAACAGATCCAGCCTGGGAATTTCAGACCATTGGGCAACTAGTAGATCATGTATGGTCGCCTTTATTGGGGATTGCATTTGTCTTTTTCTACACACAAAATCACTCAATTGGTCCAAGAGAAATACCAGTTTTACGATGTTTATCTTGGGCTTCTCTAATTCTGGGATTATTATACATTCTCATGTTGCCTTTAGGGATTAATAATAGCTTAACTATTTATCGAGCTACCAGCGCTCAAATTACCGATCAATTTGGACAACAAACAGAGCAGATCCAAAAGTTAAATCAGCAGCTAGATGCAGCAAACACTCCTGATAAAATAAAAACTATAGCCAAAATTATCAACCCGCAAAGTAACGCACAAATTAACGCTACTCCTCAAGAGTTGAAAAATAAACTGTCACAGCAAATACAAATAGCTGGGAAAAATGTGTCAACTACAGCTAATATTGTCAAGCAGCAACAGTCAATCAGCTTGATTAAAAATGCGGTGAAAGTGAATTTAGGCGCAGTATTGTCTGGGGTATGTTTGATTACAGTTTGGAATCTGACTCGTTGGGTACGAATTCTTGACAACAATGTTAATTAATCTGCCAAAAATTAAAAAAGCTAAACAAGTGTTTCTGCTCCAAGCAAAGTCCTTACTCCTCACCCAACGCTTTTATCTATTTGGCATTGTGACTACCTTAGCAGTGCTGCATCTGGGCATAGTTAAAAATCACCCGATTGAAACTCAGGAAATATCCTTTTATGCACTTGGCTGGGCAGGCATTATACTTTTGTTGTGGCGAACTCGTCAGCATGATGAAAGTACGGCTTTGTTCTCTAATTTATTCGGTTTAGTATTGCTATTCTTGGTAATTCTTAGACCCTTGAATCTATGGAATTTAGACTTGGCGCTTTTTCGATTTGGTCCAATTATCGCAGCTTTAGGGTTAGGATTACTAGCTTTTGGCTTCCCATGATTACAGCGTCAATGGCGCTCATTCTTGGTGTTGTGCTTGATGCTTTGTCCTTATGGCATCATCAACGATATTTTCGCCAATCGGCTCGACTTTAGCCGTTTAACTGCAGCAACCTCAGCTTTCTTACTCCATTACATCGGGTTGAAAGCTATTTCTTATGATGCGTTGCTAAAACTACCTACAGGTCAAGTTGAAGTTCTCTATTTTTGCACTGGCGGTATGTTGATTGTGTGGCTGCTCAAACTCAGCCTACTGCTCATGGCGATCGTATTTCCCTTGACTTTTTGGCAGAGATTGGGATTAACTTTATGTGCCATAGGTACGGGATTTTTTGTTGGCTGTATTCGAGTAGCTTTGTTAGTTATTGTGGTTAATAACCACAGGCTGTTTGAATATTGGCACGGTCCAGTGGGAGCGCAAATTTTTCTTGCAGCAGCAACACTAACTTATGTAGCCCTCTGCAATTGGCTACTTCCATTAGAAGAATTGTACTCCAAAAAAAAGCACTACGAAACCTCTCCCTGTGCCCCTCTCCTACAAGGAGAGGGGAGTTCATATCCCCCCTTCCCTGCAAGGTTCGTGGGGTTAGGGGGGTTAGGTCAAGTAAAGTGGCGCTTACCTCTGCTGGCAACTACTTGGATAGGATTGGTGTTCGCTGCTATTTATCTGACAGCGAGCAAACGGCTACTACCTGCTTATATTCCAGATACAATTTCCCTTAATGGCTGGCAACAGGTATCAGCAACATCTCTTAACAATCAAAAATCAGATACCGCTACAACCTCTGATTTCCAACAAATGCTATCTAGCAAGCAGTATAGGTATGTCAAAAATAATCAGCAACTGGAAATTCAGATGCGCTATTTTGTGAATACCAGAGGTGAGCCAAATCCCTTTTTAAGTCAGCAAACAAAAATCCCAGTTAAGGATAGCCAGAAAAACATTAAAAAATTAGATGGAATTGGCTATTACGAAATGAGAATAGAAGAGCAGCAAGCTTATCTGACAGCTTGTATTAATCCTCGTGGGGGTAGCACTGTCACGTCAACTCAATTTATTCACAATCGCTATACTAATGATTTTACTTTGAGTCGTGTACTACCTTGGGTGTTGGGCAAGGAAGTTCTTAAAGACGATCGCTGTATATGGGCGCAGTTGTCTACTTCCTTGAATGGAACAACAGCAATGGACGCTTATCAAATTTTAGAATCAGTTTGGGCTGCTAATTACAGTACTTGGCAATCCCAGTTTCCTATAGCCTTTTGAACTCTGGCTTTTTTGGTTTCTACATTCTCGATTACTGGCTGATGCCAAAATTGAGCAGATATCCGTATTGCTACTGAGTGCAAACTGACAAATATTCAAATAGACTACAGGAACTGGGTCGGATACCGTTTACACGGTGGCACTGACCTTTATGTTTTGCGATCGCTCATTGGCAACCCTAGTAACAGAGCTGCTTTGGCGGCTGGATGACCTGTACGATCTGAGGACTTATGCGTTCCGGCAAGGTAACTGATTCGACTTTACAAGCTACTCTCTGGATTTGTGAGGCAGGAGGAAATTGCATGTTGACATCTTACGATCAAAAGCATTCAGCACAAATGGATGTTGAAAGCCGTGCGCGGAAAAGCCTTGGTGTCATATCAAGTCCGGTTAATCACGTATCATTTAGTTCCTACCTTCAACCCGCCTTTGACTTGCGTCAAAGTCTCCCCGGACCTATTAGGGGAGGGGTTGGGGGAGAGGTCTTTCTAAGATTACTGAATCGGTATCCTAGTGGTGGTGTACTGGTGGATGTTGGTTGCGGTAACGGCAAGTTTTGGTCGTTTGTAGGCGATCGCTTCGACTTACTTTGTTGGTTCTAAAAAACGGCAGATATCACAATTTATTTCCCATCTAATATTTTAGAAATAATCAGAATTACTGCTAAGTGGGTAATTCCTGTATTTATCACAAATAAGTTGATACTTTAAAAATTGTAAATACGTATATTTTCTGTTGCTGATATCAGCATTTATGTAATTAAATTTAATTATATACGGGGTCATAATACTGGCTGGAAAATGGCAGGTAATCTACCAAATCATTTACTTTTTCAGGATTTCATCTTTAAGTAACAGTTACACTCAACTTTTGCTTGCAATAAGGCTTGTGAACAAAAATAATTACCGCATCATTCATCTATCTAAGTATTATCCTCCAAACCCTGGAGGAATAGAAACGCACGTGCAAACGCTTGCTAGAACTCAAGCAGCTTTGGGTGCAGAAGTTCACGTAGTTTGTGTTAATGGGTTTGATGAAGAAGGACGTCCATCTAACAAAACCAAGACTATTAACGAAATAGATGGAAATGTCTATGTAACACGGCTTGGTCGTCTTTTATCATTAGCGCGATTTGATATATGTCCGGAACTTCCCAAAAAACTTTGCCAATTAGTTCAGGGATCAAACGCCTTACTCCATCTTCATACTCCAAACCCCACAATGCTTACAGGTTTGACGACGCTACACAGGCGAGTACCTTTGGTAATTACGCATCATAGCGACGTTATAAAGCAACGAGTTTTGAAGTATGGATTGCGACCCTTTGAATATTTTGTTTACAGTCAGACATCACGTATTCTAACAACCAGCTTTGAGTATGTTCAGGGTTCAAAGTTTTTGCGGCTCTACAAAAATAAACTCAGTCCTTTACCGCTGGGCTTAGACAGTTCGCAGTATATTAATCCCAGTGAAACGGCAGTTTCTTACAGTCGTAGCTTAAAGGAAAAATATCAAGAGCCAATCTGGCTAGCTGTTGGCAGACTCGTCTATTACAAAGCACTGCATATAGCGATTGAAGCCCTAGCGTTGGTGCCAGGAACGTTGATGATCATCGGCGTTGGTTCTCTGGAAACAGAACTGAAATGTCTGGCAAAAAAACTGGGAGTAGAAAACCGCATTGTCTGGTTAGGTCGAGTCAGTGCGGATGAGCTGACAGGTGCTTATCAAGCTGCAACAGCTTTGTGGTTTCCTTCCAACGTGCGTAGTGAGGGTTTTGGATTAGTTCAGGTCGAAGCGATGGCGAGTGGTTGTCCGGTCATCAATGCCAACATTCCTGGTAGTGGTGTTCCTTGGGTGAGCCGACACGAGCAGGAAGGTCTGACCGTACCAATTAACGACCCAGTTGCTTTAGCTTGTCAGGCAAAACGTCTGCTTTACGAACCTGGCTTACGTGACCGATTAGCGATCGCCAGCCGCAAACGTGCCGAGTATTTTGACCACGTGACTATGGCTAAGCAAAGTTTTGAAATCTATGAAGAAGCTTTGAGTACCGAAGAGAACTATATGCTTGTACCACAAGAAGTAAAGGCATGAAACTTTTGCACGTTTATGCAGGAAATCTGTTTGGTGGGATAGAAACTTTGCTGGTGACACTTGCCAAAGAGCGAAATTTGTCTGTGCAGATGCTACCTCACTTTGCTTTCTGCTTTGAGGGTAGATTGGCAACTGAACTCAGAGCTACAGGTGCGTCGGTTCACATGCTGGGTAACGTGCGGGTTAGTCGCCCTTGGACAGTGTGGAAAGCTCGTCATCAACTCGACCAACTATTAAGGCAAGAGCGATTCGATGTTGTCATTTGTCATTCTTGCTGGCCACAAGCAATTTTTGGACCGATTGTCAGAACCCACCAATTGCCACTCATTTTTTGGTGTCACGACAAGCTCAATGGCAGTCACTGGTTAGAGCAGTGGGCTAAGCAGACTCCGCCTGACTTGGTCATTGCCAACAGTCGTTATACTCAGGCTGGTGTACCCAAACTTTATCCTCAAATTCGCAGCGATATCCTTTATTATCCTGTGTCCTGTCCAGATATTGGCGGGCGTACCGCTATTCGCAGTGCTGTTCGAGCCGAGTTGAATACACCAGATGATGCGGTAGTCATTGTTCAGGCATGCCGTTTGGAGCGGTGGAAGGGTCAAACAGCGTTATTATCAGCTTTAGCACAGTTACGCGATTTGCCAGATTGATTGCTGGGGGTGTGCAACGTTCCCAGGAGGCTGAGTACTTGCAAGAATTGGAGGCTCAAGCACGGGAACTTGGTATTGCTCACCGCATCCGCTTCTTAGGGCAACGAGGTGATGTGCCGCGCTTATTGGCTGCTGCTGATA
This sequence comes from uncultured bacterium, assembly GCA_964246695.1. Lineage (GTDB taxonomy): Bacteria > Cyanobacteriota > Cyanobacteriia > Cyanobacteriales > Nostocaceae > Stigonema. Next base: position 20,308 of record CAXTSI010000017.1, on the reverse strand, counting down.
TTCATTGTCAACCCAATACTGGCGCAGAACCGTTTGGCATTGCTTTTGTCGAAGCCCTTTATGCAGGCTTACCAGTAGTGACGACAGCTATCGGCGGCGGAGTGGAAATTGTTGATGAGCTTTGTGGGCGGCTAGTTGCGCCAAATGATGCCAACGCCCTTAGCAATGTTTTGCGATCGCTGATTGCCAACAAGAGTGAGAGATCTGCCCTGGCGGCTGGGGGACCTGCACGTGCTCAGGAATTATGCGATCCGGCAAGACAACTGATTCGACTTTACCAGCTACTCTCAAAATTTGTGAGGCAGGAGGAAGTTGCATGCTGACGGAATAATTCGTAATTCGTAATTCGTAATTCGTAATTATTACCCCATGCATAAATGCAGGGGAACCTGCAGTAAGGATGCAACGCATTTTTTCCGAATTCATAATCCAAAGTTGGGGTCACCTATACCCTCAATGAATTAATTATTAATTAATTCATAATTATGTAATTTTTAATTACGAATTACGAATTATTCGGTCATGAATTTGATGCTTTTCAGGAAGCCCCAATGAAAAAATTTCACCACCTAGCATGAAAATAGTCCCCACTCCCCACTCCCTATTCCTGATTTTTATCCAGCACGCATAATTGATATTATCCGTATTCTCACATCTTGCACCTGGGTGAAAAACCGGGTTTCTTGAGAATGACTAATGGTCAAACCCTTAATCTTTGGTTGAGAAACCCGGTTTTTTAGGTCTTGTTGAGAATGGGGCAAGATATCAGTATTACTACTGAGTGCAAACTGACAAATCTTCAAATAAACTACAGTAATTGGGTCAGATACCGTTTACATGGTGGCACTGACCTCATGTTTTGCGAAAGCGAGTTGGCAACCCTAGTAACAGAGCTGCTCTGGCGGCTGGATGACCTGTACAATCTGAGGAATTATGCGTTCCGGCAAGGTAACTGATTCGACTGAACATTTGGAAAACCCACGGGCTTTTATGCGAGAACTGGTAAGGCTCACTAAGCCAGGGGGCTGGGTGATTGTGACAACGCCAAATCAACTGAGCTTACTCAGTAAAATCACCTTGCTGCTGAAAAATCAATTCAATGCTTTTCAGGAAGCTCCTGGTCAATTTCCAGCAAACATAACAGCATTGCGGGAAATTGACCTTATCCGTATTGCTACTGAGTGCAAACTGACAAATGTTCAAATACACTACAGTAACTGGGGTCGGATACCGTTTACACCGTGGCACTGGCATAAAAGCCTTAGATTTCGCGGACAAGTGTTTAGCGACAATATTCTTTGTTTAGGGATGAAGCCGAAGGTGTGATTATGTACTATTTAACTAATAAGGATAATTATGTTAAATTCCTCATCTCTTTGGTGGCTAAGTTGTCAGGCTTATAAAAGAAAACTATATTTTGTTTCCTATATATTGAAAGCAATTAACTTTTTAGTTTTCCATGCTATTCTGCCTCCAGAAGCGGAGATTGAAAAGGACATTTTACTTGAACATTATGGATTAGGAACTGTCATTCACTGTAATGTCAAGATTGGACATCGTGTCAGAATATTTCACCATGTAACCCTAGCAGCAGAAGTTCCGGTTGGTTCTGAACATAAAATTTTCATTGGTGATGATGTAATCATATGTGCTGGTGCAATGATAGTTGGACGAGGAAACCAAAGTTTAACCATTGGTAATGGTGCAATAATTGGCGCTAATGCTGTAGTCACCAGGGATGTACAGCCAGGTCAAACGGTAGTAGGTGTGCCGGCGCGAGCAATACAAAAAGCAGTATCGACAACTAGTACAGTCGAGCAATTTATTAGTAATAGTGATTGCGATCGCACGCTGTTGCAGTTTTGCGATCGCTAATTCACAATCCCAGAAAAAGAGCGACTCTTCCAGCTGGAGGCAAAACTGGTTGGGCAATTATGTAATTCAAAAAAGCAACTTATTCAACTTCATTGTCTTGTGTCTGGGATGGTTAGGTAACAGATAGTTGCATCTGTTATAAATGCATTTTTAGGAATAGCTTTCTTAAAGCAGGATGGAAGATAATGGTTTCTAGTGAATTGCTCCGTTTGATGTTACCCCGATTCATCCGTAATGCCATACGCGCTCCTAAACGGATGATTGAATCTTGGATATCATCACTAATTTCCCTCGTAGGTGGATATTCAACCCATCAGGTACGTGAAGACTGGCAGGTAAAGTGTCACCCTATCAGTTTACTTAATTTCCAAGCTCATACAAAAGTCGAGGAATTGAGGCAAGAATTGGATGGATTTGTGCGGCACTCTCAGTCAGATATGATTCTGTTAGACATTGGCAGTCACTACGGAGTTTTTACCCTTGCCGCACTTCACTACGGAGGGTTGAGATCACGTGTAATTGCTGTCGATCCCTCACCTTTTGCTCAAAGCATTTTTAAGACAAATCTCAAATTGGTAGGTGTCAGTAATAGAGTTAATTTTATTAATGGTGCTGTTGGTGAAAAAACTGGTACTTTACCGATGCTGTCCACAGGCGCTGCTGGCGAGTATATGTTCGTCTCATCTACTCAAAGAAGCGATGCTAAACGAATCACTCTACATACAATCAATTCAATTATTGAAATGACTGAGCAGAAACCAACTCATATCAAAATTGATGTAGAAGGATATGAAGAACAAGTAATTACTGGTGGGAAAACTTATCTTGAGAAAGAAAAACCGAAACTTTTTTTAGAACTTCATTCAAAAATAATACGGGATGCGGGGAAATCACCAGAAAGCGTTCTTGCTAGTCTTAAGGAAATTGGTTATGTTTTTGAGCGATCTGGGTTGCCAATTAACGTTACTGATGCCGTCAATATGGATATTTGCCGCCTAGTTTGCATTGCACATTAAATGATTCAGAAAACTAGGCAGAACTTATCCCATCCTTTAAATGCGAACGCCCAACTCAATTGGACGTGGGCTCACACGTTCATCCTGCTACAATTTAGCCTTCAGATATTACTGCTGTTTCCTCAAATCCGCGTCCTCCGGATGCCAATGCGAACCGCCTCCTTTGCCCTCGGTTTGTTTTTGTTGGTACATCTGCGCCAAGAAGGTTCCAAACATCCCGCCACTTTCCCCGCCATCTTAGTGCTAGGAATCATGCTGCTGGAGTTTTGTCTACACCCCTACCTCAATTCCTTGACAGCGGGGGCAGCTCAATTTGCCATGTATGCTGCCATCCTCAGTCCTCTCTTCTGGGTTAGAAGTTTAAAGATGACACCCAATGGATTTAGGAGCTTGATTTTTCTGATGTGGGGCTTTCACACCTTGAGTGCTGCCTTTGGAGTGTTACAGGTGTACTATCCAGGGCAATTTCAGCCATCTCTCTCAACAGCTGTTCAGAATGCCGCTTATGGAGGGGAGAGCTTATTAATCACTCTGGCTAGCGGCGAACACGTCTACAGACCGATGGGCTTAACTGATGTACCGGGTGGGGCAGCAAGTGCAGGTTTATATGCCCTTTTGTTCGGCGTTGTCATTGCACTCGAACAAAGAAACTTAATTCTACGGATTGCCTGTATTGGCAGCGCGGCGCTTGGTCTTTTATGCATCTACCTGTCTCAAGTCCGTTCTATCTTAGTAGTGGCTGCCGTTTGTATGGTAAGTCTTGCAGCAGTGTTAGCCAGGACAGGTCAAATTGGACGTTTGACAGCAATGGCAGGAGGTGTAACAGCCCTTTTTTCCACAACCTTCACTTGGGCAGTGGCTATTGGGGGGAAATCAACACTGGAACGCATCTCTAGCTTGTTTGCCGATCGCCCTGAGTTAGTTTACCAGAAAAACCGTGGTAATTTCTTACAGGGTACTATCGAACAGATGTTGCCTCAATATCCCTTAGGGGCGGGTCTGGGACGTTGGGGAATGATCAATGGCTATTTTGGTGACCACACTGACAGCTTAACTCAACCCATTTGGGTAGAAATCCAGTGGACTGGATGGCTGCTTGACGGAGGAGTGCCACTAATAATTGCTTACGTTGCTGCGCTTTACTTTGCCTGTCTCACTGCATGGAATATTGCTATTAATAGGCAACTAGGTGATTTGGCACTGTGGGGTGGGTTGATTTTTGCCTACAATATCGGTGCTGTGGCAATTACTTTCAACTACCCGCTGTTTATCGGTCAGGGCGGAATGGAGTTTTGGTTACTCAATAGCGCACTGTTTGTTGCTGTTCACAACAGCAGGACGGCGGATAACAGACTAGCAGGAATTCGGCTATGAAATCTTATCTGCTGGTAACGGGTGATTTTGTCAAGACGGGCGGGATGGACAGGGCAAATTTTGCTTTGGCTGACTACCTGGCACGGCTTGGGGAGCAGGTGCATTTGGTTGCCCATCGGGTTGATCCAGAGTTGTTGTCTTTTGCCAATGTTAAGTTCCATCAAGTGCCAAAGGTCGCAAATTCTTATTTGCTCAGTAGTCCTTTGCTTAACTGGAAGGGGCGCTTTCAGGCGCAGCGCGTTACTGCAGCTAATGCTAGGGTGCTGGTTAATGGCGGTAACTGTCAATGGGGCGATGTTAACTGGGTGCATTATGTTCATGTCGCTTACCGACCTGACAATCAAGCGGGGTTTTTGCGTCAGTTCAAGGGATCGGTTTCTCATCGGCTCTTTCTGACTACAGAACGAATAGCCCTAAAATCTGCACGGGTTATTATCGTCAATTCAGATAGCACAAAACGATATTTGATTGAGAAATTAGCGATTCCTGAGCAGCGGCTCCACAGAGTGTACTACGGTATCGACCCGCAAATCTTTTATCCAGCAACTTCTCAAGAGCGAACTGAACTGCGTCACAAGCTTGGATGGTCTGCCCAAAAGGTAATTGTAGTGTTTATTGGTGCTCTGGGCGATCGCCGCAAAGGGTTTGATACGCTGTTCTCGGCTTGGCAGCAGTTGTGTGCCAACCCAGATTGGGATGCCGATTTGGTGGCGATTGGGGTTGGTGCAGAACTGTCTGTGTGGCAGCGTCGTGCAGTTGAGGCAGGTATTGGCGACCGCATTCATTTTTTGGGTTTTCGTTCTGATGTGCCTGATTTATTGCGATCGGCAGATTGTCTTGTTGCTCCCACTCGTTACGAAGCTTATGGTTTAGGGGTACATGAAGCTCTCTGTTGTGGTTTGCCAGCTTTAGTCAGTGCTACATCTGGGGTTGCGGAACGCTATCCGTCTCATCTGAGAGAGTTGTTAATTCCTAACGCCGAAGATGCAGTTGATTTGGCTGCACGACTTCGCCAATGGCGTCCGGCTATCCATCATTACAGCAAGTTGGTAAGTTGCTTTTCGCAAGAGTTGCGAGGTCATACTTGGGACGATATGGCAAGAAACATTTTAAACAAAATCAATACGAATTAACAATTTAAACAAAAGATTTATAAAAAATAATTTTTAATGACCTGGAAAAGCTTTGATTCCGATTCTAATTAACTTCTCAAAATTTAGATTGCAGTTTATTAACTAATGAATAGAGGTAGATATTTACAATGTGCAATCGTAATGGCAGGACTAGGGTGGCTTGTTATGCATTGATTGGTAAAAACTCTGGTAGTTTAGGTTCAGCACACTTTTTAATCATTGAAGAACTACTTAAACGGGGATATGAAATTGATTTTTATGCTATTAAAGGTTTTAATAACCCAGATGAATTAATTAATTATAGTAATTTTAATTATCTTCCTGTATCTTTAGAAATTATACAGAGCATCTGGGGAATACTAGAAAAAATGAAGCTACAGGGAAGTATTTTATATGCTATTTTCTCACGGATAAGTACAAGTCTTTATTTTAGAACGATTGCAATTAATGCTAATAAAGAGCATAAAATCAATCCATATGATTTATTACTAATCATGGGGCTTCCTAGTTTCTTTAAAATTAAAGGTGTTCCAACTATCAGTTGGTTACAAGGAACTTTTCAAACTGAAGGGCATTATATAGGTAAATTAAAGGATAAAATAATTTTGCTATGTGGAGTTAAGGAATATTTAAAACTTAAATTATTCTATATATATAGAGAATGGTTGTCGAGAAAAATAGTTTCTAACACTGATATTTTCATTTGCGGTAGTCAATGGTCTAAAGAAATGCTTTCCTCTTGGGGATTAGACAACAATAAGATTAAAGTATTACCTTATCCTATAGATACAGATTTTTTTCATCCTAAATGTTCTGATAATAAGAAAGATGGCAGGATAACATTTCTGTGGTTAGGAAGGATAGTTCCAAGAAAAAGGCTAGATTTACTTCTAGAAGCTTCGACTATGCTTGTAAAAAAAAATAAAAATGTTTATTTAAAAATAATTGGGTTTTTTCCCTATGCAAAAACCTACCAAAAATTAATTGATAATTTTGAATTCCCTGAACGTCTAACTTACCATGAAGGAATTGGACGTTTAGATGTACCAGAACTTATGGACTCAGTAGATGTGTTAATTCAACCGAGTGAAGGTGAAAATTTCGGCTCTTCGGTAGCTGAAGCACTATGTTGTGGTGTGCCTGTTATAGTAGGAGAAACGAATGGGACAAAAGACTATATTGGTTCTTCATTTATATTTGAGCAATATTCTTCAGAATGTCTAAAAAATACTATGGAGTTGGCAATTAGCACATTAGAAAAAAACCGAGAAAAAACGACTTTATCGGCAAGGTTAACAGCTGAAAAAGAATTCAATGTTGTCACAGTTATAGACAAAATGGAAATAATTTTTGCAGAAGCTACTAGAAAATAAACCGATGAAATCTTTGCGGATTCTATTAGTGATGCTCGAACCGCCTTTACCCTTTGGCAATGCCGCTGCCAGATGGTACTACGTTTTATTTAAAGGGTTAGTCGAACAAGGTCATCATGTTACTGCATTTGCTCCCTGTAGCTTCTTAGAAGACATCGCCAAGGCTCAGGCTCTTTTTCCTGCACCAGAGTATGACCTGCGCTGCTATCCTATTCCTCAACGAAATAATGGACTAATGGCAAAGATTGAAACCATACAGCGACCTTATTCCTATGTTTTTAGTCCAGAGTTGCGTCAAGATTTAGCTGCGGAACTTGCCAAGCCTTACGACATCCTGCATCTGGAACAGCTTTGGAGTGGTTGGCTAGGACTTCGACATCGGGAACGGGCGGTTGTCAATGTCCATTACCTATTTTCCTTAGACCGCACCTTTGAGTATCAAAACTCTCTGGAAACTCGCTTCAGACGGTTTTTCACCAACCGGGCTGAGCAAAAATTACTGAAGGCTTTTCCCAGAATAATTACATTGTCAGACCGCCTAGCTAAACATATCAATCAAATCAATCCTCAGGCTGATGTTTACACGGTGCCATTAGGAATCGATTTTTCACTCTATCCATTTATTGAACAAAAGCAGATAAACCAGCAGCCAATAGTAGGGCTGATTGGTGGATTTAATTGGGCACCATCTTACTCTGCTGCCCGGAGACTTCTAACCAGACTATGGCCTGAAATAAAACGCCGCGTTCCTAATGCACGACTTCAGATTGTTGGGCGTTCTGCCAAAGATGCGCTTGCAGCATTTACTCACATACGCGATTTGGAAATTCATCAGGATGTTCCAGATACTCTACCCTACTTTGCTAATACAGATGTCATGCTATATGCACCGATCGCAGGTAGCGGTATGAAAGTCAAGGTCATGGAAGCTTTTGCTTTAGGTACACCAGTGGTGACAACATCTGATGGTGTAGAGGGTATCCCAGCTTGTGATGGTATTCATGCTGGTATTTGCGATGATGACCAAGGTCTGATTGAACGGACTGTGGAATTATTAAACGATCCATCTATGCAACAGGAACGGCGGCTAAAAGCCAGACATTTACTCGAAAAATACTGCAACCCAGAGGTAACAGTAGAACAAATTGAAATGGTTTATAATGAGCAATTAAAAAAAATACTAATAGGAGCTTTTCAATTGCAGTGTTAACAGTTAATAAATCTGAATATAAATGATAATTAATACTGAGAAAAAACCGGATATTATTGCAATAGTTTTATGTAGTTTAATTGGGGTAGTTTTGGCAATCTTGCCTCATTTGGCAGTCTTCTTTCAGCATGGGACTTTTGAATACTTAGCAGATGGAGATGATGTAGTCTATCTTTCTATAGCAAAAGCTCCCTATTATGGAGAATGGTTATTAAGAGACCCTTTTACCAGACCCTCTGATGCTATTCCCACTCTTTATTCTTGGGTTCAGTTTGTACCAATCGCTAAATTAGCAAGTTTGTTAGGAATTCCCCTAATTCTTGCCCCCTTGCTTTGGCGTATTCTCGGTGGTGCATTTCTGGGATTATCACTTTATATCTTGTTTAGATTGCTATTTGACAATACTAAGTGTTCAACTTTTGGCGCTTTTGTATGTACGATAATTTGTCTATGTGATGGAGGATTTATAGGTCGTTCCTTTTTAGAAAACTTTATTAATCTAAAAGCAGTTATTACTAATGGGGTCTTGCCTAGCGCCATTGGAAACGCCGTACTGCCACAGTATCGAATTGTGACACCTTTACTCAATTTGCCATTTTTATTGTTGCTTTCTTGCATCTTTCTTCCTGTAATTCGTCGAAATTGGCAAACAGCATTAGTTGGTGGGATTCTTCTCGGTGGCTGCATACACTTGTACTTTTTTTACTGGACGGCAGCCTTTATTGCTCTGGCAATTTATGGGCTTGCATATCTGTTTTTAGGATGGCGGAGGATTATATCAAAAGAGAGGAGTTTACAGGAGTTATGGTTTGTGGGGTTAATTCTGCTAGGTGGTTTAATCATTGGACTTCCCCAAATAACTTCAAATTCAGCTATTTTCTCTAACCCTGAATTTAAACCAATTCTAGAACGGATGAGTCGAGGTACAAAACTACTCTTAGATGATCCTTTCCGCATGAACTATATTGTAAACATCTGGACGTGGATGCAGTTAATAGTGGGTGCGATCGCGATTTTTTACTTCCGTTACCTCAATCTAGCAATTATCTGGATCGTGACTTTATCAGGTTATATTTTGCTAAATAGTGCGATCGTAACAAGCCTAGAATTTGAAAACTCTCACTGGAACTATATCAACAGACCATTTGGAGAAATCCTACTTTTAGGATCTTTGGTACTGATATTTCAAAATCAAAAGCTTTTTGACGGAGTTATGATAATTTTAGTAGTCACTATACTTTTAACTGGTATTTTCGGGAGAACTTATGAAGCTCTTCACGCTACAGAACCTGTTAAATATATAAGAATTATAGAAGAACTGAAGCCCTTACGTTCTTCTCTTTCCCAAATAGATAAAAACTCAATTCTTGCTGGTTCATTTGAAGCAAATATAGCTTCTTTATTTACTCAAGGAGGGCAACTGTTTCAATTTAATCAAAGTTCTCATAGTTCTGTAATTTCTGATATTGCAGTATTGGAGCGTCATGCTCTAAATGCTTGGTTATTGGGCTATAAAGTCGCTGAATACAAAAACATAGATATTGATGAAAATTTCACAGTTGGCAAGAGTTACTTAAAGCCCGTAAAATGGCAGCCGGAATTCATAAAAAAAATGCGCATGGATATATTTGAGTCTCTTATTTCTGGAGCAAGAGAAGTCGAACTTTTAACAAAATATTCACCTAATTATCTACTATTAAGTTCTGATAAAAAACCAATAAAAGGAGGCAAATGGAAAATCTTTGCTAATTCAAAAGAATGGGTACTGTGGACAAAAGTATGATATCTTGTCTTGTTGATTATATTGTAATTTTGATTCCAGTTTATGACGACTGGGAGAGTGTTGTCATACTTTTGCGAAATATTGATAATTGCTTATCAAGTCTTGATATAAAAGTATGTGTAGTTATCGTTGATGATGCCTCTACTGTTACATGTGTTAATTCTCACTTTGCCGAACAATGGAAATGCATAGATAGTTTGCTGGTAGTGGAATTAAGACGTAATTTAGGTAGTCAAAGAGCGATCGCAATTGGTTTAGCATACATAGAGGCAAATATAAGTTGCGATGCTGTAGTTGTGATGGATGGAGATGGAGAAGATAGACCAGAGGATATCTCTAGACTGATTGATAAATGTTGTGAAGAGAAGCTAAAGAAAATTGTATTTGCTTATCGGCGGAAGCGATCTGAAAGTCAGAAATTTAAAATTTTCTACTTGATTTATAAAAAAGCTTTTCAACTACTGACAGGTAAACAGATTCGCTTTGGGAACTTTAGCATTGTCCCTCAATGTAGTCTTAATCGTTTGGTAGCAGTGGCAGAAATATGGAATCATTATGCTTCAGGAGTAATTAGGTCACGTTTACAGTATTTAGAAATAGTAACTGATCGAGGTTATCGCATTGCTGGTGAGTCAAAGATGAATTTTACTGTCCTTGTTACTCACGGGTTAAGTTCTATTTCTGTGTACAGTGATATAATCGGAACAAGGTTGCTACTTTTTTCTGCGATCCTAATTTTATTTGGATTATTGTTAATAGGAATTATTATTAGCATAAAACTATTTACAAATCTGGCTATTCCTGGCTGGGCAACATTTACTATTGGATTGCTTTGTCTGTTCATTTTACAAAATATAACAATTTCTTTACTATTAATCTTCATTGTTTTAGGTTACAGAAGTTTGTATCCTATATTACCGTGTAGGGATTACCAAAGCTATATTATACAATCCTACAATCTTTATCCAGAGGTTTCTGATGGTTAGTCAATATATTGGAACTGAGTTAGACTTATTTGCCTATGCTACCAATTGGAAAAATTACTATGCTTCAATTATTTATCCCTATTTGAGCGGTAGAGTTCTTGAGGTTGGTGCAGGGATAGGAATGACAACCAAAGTTTTATGTCAAGCAAACTATGATAAATGGATTTGCTTAGAACCCGATCCATTGCTATTGGCAAAAATAGAAGAATTAATTTATAAAAAGGAGCTTCCTAGCTTTTGCAAAGCTAAAATAGGTACTCTTTCAGATCTAAATGAAAACTCGCTAAATACAATAATTTATATTGATGTATTAGAGCATATAAAAAGTGATAAAGATGAATTAAAGAAATCATTAAATAGCCTTGCTATTGGAGGAAATTTAGTTATTCTTTCACCTGCACATCAGTGGCTTTATTCACCATTCGATAAAAAAATTGGACACTACAGACGATACACAAAAAAAAGTTTAGCATCTATTGTACCTCAAGGTTTTAAATGTGTTAAATTCATTTATATCGACTCTGTAGGAATGTTGGCATCAATAGCAAATAAAATGTTATTAAAAAGTGAAATTCCCTCGCTAAAACAGATTCTATTCTGGGATAGAGTTCTTGTCCCCCTTTCTAAAATTATTGACCCATTACTATTTTTTTCTGCAGGGAAGTCAGTAATAGGTATTTGGGAAAAGATTTAATCATGAAAATACAAAGTAATTTTAAATTATTCAATTATTTAGCTTTAATTGAAAAAGTCTATCAGGCAATAGATAAATAAATACATGGAAAATAGTTCGATATTCCAGGAATTAGGTAACAAAAGAATTGAACAGCTAGACGGATTAAGAGGTATTTGTGCTTTAGCAGTCTTAATCAACCATTTAGTTTTGGAACCTTATTGGTTTACGCATAATATTGATTTTTTTCCAACATTATTTTTTAGATCTATTACTTCATTTGGTCATGTAGCAGTGTTGCTATTCTTTGTTCTTTCTGGCTTTGTCATTGGTTACACTACTCCCCAAAAATTTACATGGCAAGAAGCAAAAAACTACGTTCTTAAACGATTAATTCGTCTCTATCCAATTTATTTTTTTGCTATATTTTTATCATTTACTTTCGCAGAAACACCATATAACATATTAGATATTATCGGTCATTTATTTTTCATGCAAGGCTGGTTAGTACCTGTTATTAAAAACAATCTTCCTCTTTGGTCACTTCACTACGAATTTATATTCTATTTAATATTTTTAGTAATCTGGAAGCTTGGTATAAAGATCAAAGAATTAATACTTGTTTGTATTTTATCAGGAATATTGTCAGCTATTTTTAGATTTCATCCGTTCTTAACAACCATCTTTTTTTCTGGGTTGCAAATTTATTTAGTGCCATTTTGTCATTATTACTTGCTTGGTTTTTAGAATCCTATCTACAATTAAGAATTGCAAAAAAAATGAAGATAAAGTTCAAGTTAATTTAGTTTAAAATAATTATGAAAGTTGCATTCAATGCCCGACTCTTAAACTCTCCCACCCTTCGAGGATGGAATCGCTATACTGTAAATCTTCTAGCAAAGTTGTTGGATTTAGAGCTTTTCTTATACTCTGATAGTCCTTTGCATGAAAGCCATCTAGAAAAATTACCAAAGGATAGTTATCAAGTACGCATTGCTCCCTCCATGCGCTATATTTCTTGGGAGCAATATTGGTTGCCGAAACAATGTGAAAAAGACAAAGTAGATATCCTGCACTGTCCAATGAATTTTGGTCTTCCCTGGTCAAGTCCTTGTCCCCGTGTGCTGACGTTGCATGATGCAATTGATCAAGTTTATTACTCTCAATATAAAACCTGGAAGCAACAGTTGAATTTTGCTGATATGCAGACCAGAATGTATCATTGGGTTGCCAGAAATAGGGCGGAGCATATTATTACTGTCAGTCAGTACTCAAAAAGGGATATTGTCAAATACCTGCATATTCCAGAACAGAAGATTACAGTTATTTACGAAGCCGCTGACGCACTGTTCCATAAGCCAATAACTCAGGCAGAACGGCTACAGGTTCGCAGTAGATACGATCTGAACCATCCTTACATTTTCTATATTGGTGGGTGGGAAAAGCGCAAGAATATTCCATTCTTAGTTCATGCTTTTGCACAAGCCAATTTAAATGGAGTAGATTTGGTGCTTGCTGGTGGCAAAGATGAGCAGTGTACTACACTGGTGCAGTTAGCGGAATCACTAGGAATTGCAGACCGTTTAAAGCTATTAGGTTGGGTGAATGATGCAGACCTTCCAGCACTTTATGCTGAAGCAGTTTGTTTTGTGTATCCTAGCGAATACGAAGGATTTGGTTTACAACTGTGTGAGGCAATGGCGGTTGGTTGTCCAGTTTTGGCAGCGAAAGCTACTTGTTTACCAGAAGTTTTAGGCGATGGCGGCGAGACTTTTACTATCTCTCAAACTCAAGAATTAGAGATTTTTTTGCAGCGAATAACAAGTGACAAATCTTACTTTTATCATTTAGTCAATAAAGCCAAAAACAGAAGCGAGAAATTTAATTGGTCAAAAACTGCTCGACAAACTGAACAAGTCTACAAAAAAGTAGCAGTAATGTTATGAAGCAAAGCCTAGTTTATTTGAATTACTGGAAAAGGAAAGAGTTACTAAAATCAGGAATACCAAAATTTCCCTTGCTTAGGTGGTGGTCTTCAGCAGAATTTTGTGAAGTTGAAGAAGTTATTTTTAGTCAAGTAAAAAACCGAGATAGTGTTCTTGATGTCGGCTCTGGCGATCTTAGGATCATGCTAAAATTTCAGCAGGCTGGTTATTCAGGACAGTACCATACACAAGATATAGGAGAAGAATTTAAATATACCTATGACACTATAGATGAAATCAGCAATAAATATTCAGCTATTTTATGTCTAGATGTTATTGAACACTTACAAATTTCTGAAGGCTTAGCTCTTATTCATAAACTTGTTAATTTACTATCTCCAGACGGCGTAGTCGTTATACAAACTCCTAATGGACGCTGTATTAGAAGCCCTTTATCTTCAGATATGACTCATGTTCATTGTTATAATATAAACGATTTATGGGCTTACTTAACTTGTATGGGGCTGCTAGTTGAGGGATACAGAATTGTTTTTGAAGCGGAACATAGAACCTGGATACATAAAATTGCAGAATTGGGAACGAGATATATCATTACTCGCATTCTGGGGCTTGATTACGCTGACAATATAGTTTTGATTGCCTACAAACCAACTAATAACCAATAGCTATCTATGATATGCAGTTTGATTTATAAAGTTTTGGATATCAATTTACTTGCTCAATGGCATCTAAGCCATCGTTCTAGAAAACAAGGTATGTTTGTTTATCGAGTCAGGATTCAATTGAGCATATCACAAGATGCTATTGTTAAATCTCCTAATCAAATTTGCTATATTGGGACAGCTTTGTTAGGCGCAGGAACACCAAAAAATGAGACTACAGTTGTTAACAAATCTTGTCCGCCTCGTTCTTTGTTGGCTGGAGTTCCTGCACGTGTAGTTCGAGAAGGGGTGAGATGGACTGATAAATCGAGAATTGAGCAGTCATTGGTACAAGCAAAATGCATCGAACCAAACGCTCAGTAGGAAACTATGTCACAGGACTTCTGCTACAGGTTCTGTCACTGGGCATAGGTTTAGTCAGCACACCTCTGCTGCTACATTGGTTGGGTGACGATCGCTATGGAGCTTTTCGCTCTGCTAGTGACTGGGCTGGTTATATCGGACTACTGGAACTGGGAATCGGTGGCTCATTAATGGCTGTGCTGGCGAAAGCCGTTGGCAGTGGCGATCGCCAACAAGTCCGTCTCACACTGGCAACAGGAATCAGAGCCTACTTACAAATTATGGCAGTCATGGCGCTGGCGGCAGTTGGGCTGGGTTTGTTCATCACTCATTTAGTGCCAGTTAAAGGAGTGTTAGTAGGTGAACTCCAGAGGGGTTACTGGTTGGGATTTCTCGGCATCTTGTTACTACCATTTACCCCTTTTCGCTTTCTCAGTGATGCCAGCCAACGCAGCTATATGACCAACGTCTTCGCGGTGTTTCAAAGCTTGATCATCACCAGTATGGCACTACTGCTGTCATGGTCTGGATTTGGTATTCCCGGTCAGTACTTGGCTATCCTATTGGGCAACATTTCTTTTCAATTCTTAATCAGCTGGGATGGGCTGCGTCGCTTTCCAGATGTGTTTCCTGCTATTGGCGATCGCCAATCCCAACTCCCCATTGAAAAACGACTCTGGCAACTGAACTGGCCCACATTGGCTCTCAATCTTTCAGGTCAGCTAGGCTTATTTACCGATAACATTATCATTTCCTACAGTCTTGGTCCAGCAATAGTCGTACCGTTTTTTGTCACACAACGTCTAGCTGCACTAGCACAATCACAAGTACAAAGCATCGGTAATGCTACTTGGGCTGCTCTCGCTGAACTTCATACTCAAGGAGAACGAGAGAAGTTCAATGCCCGTCTGATTGAACTGACGCGGTTGGTAGCAGTGATGGCACTAGCCTTAATGGTAGCGATCGCCCCCTATAACCCTTACTTTATCAAATTATGGGTGGGAAAAGACCGCTTTGGCGGCGATGGCGTCAGTCTGCTGGCTGCCAGCAATGGATTTCTGTTAGGATTGTTATCCCTCTGGGGTTGGTGTTTCAGTGGTACTGGAAATGTAGCCAAGGTAATACCGCCTGCTCTCCTAGGAACAGCAATAAATTTTGTTACCAGTATTATCTGCACTCATTTATTTGGTATAATAGGACCACTGCTGGGTACGTTTGTGGGATTTGTCACTGTCAGCTTATGGTGGTTGCCCCTCTTACTTAGACAAGTTTTCGGTACATCTTTGAGACAACTTTTCCTAGCTGTCGCTAAGCCACTTGCACTTGGCATCCCATATGCTGTCGCAGTTTGGTGGTTTGCCAAAAGCCACACCCCTTGGGGATGGTTCGGCTTAGCCACAGAAATGGGGCTGACTTCACTCATCTACCTTGTCATAGCTTGGCTGCTAGTGTTCAACACATCTGAGCGTTATCAGTGGAGCAATCGCCTACGGATGTTGTTACCGAAAACTAAGACTTTGCCCAAAATTTGACGTAAGTAGGTGGACAAAAATATTTACCGTCCTACTTAGCGGATTTCAACCGCATGAAGTACACCCACAACGTAGGGGCGAAGGGCCGTTCGCCCCTACCCGATGTACCTCACGCTCATCGCAAACCGCTATAATACGGAATGGATAATTTATTTTTTGGTATTCCCTAATAACTCGTCTACCCACTGCCGATCTGACTTAGACAACGCAGGTGGAGGAACAGGTTGACGATAATCTAGCCGAACATCGTAACTGCCAAAATCGTACACATGTGCGATCGCATTTTGCAAATTAACTGCTAATTCCTCATCCTCTGGCTGAAGCGGCAGCGGAAAATCAGGAATCGCTTCTCGCAAACTAAACCCGTATAAATCTGCTACAGGACGACTGAATGCACGACTAACTACAATTCGGTAATCCATTTTCTCGGCTTCCCCCGTCATTGGCATCGGCAAATTGCCTCGCAACAAATCAATTTCAACTAAGTGTGACAAGCTTCCCAACACTCGTTGTCGCTTGTTCTCATAAGCTGTTCTACCTTTACCTTTGCGTTTATTCTTAGGTGACAATATCTCAATTACCGTCACAACGGTATTGGTTCCAACTTCTCGAACTTCTAGATAACGTTCTCTGACTTCAGTAGGCATCGGCAGCCGGACTTGGATTGGGCTTTGAACAGCAACACCAGAGGATTCTCGATCTGGTTCAGTTGACTGACTTTCAGGCGACGATAGTATCAACGCATCCGGAATGCCACCGAGTAATTCTTCTCCCTCATCAGTATAGGTGCGCGTTTCCACCGCAATGTAGTACTTCGGGCGCAAACTGGGAACGAGAGCATTTGAAAGTTCTACAATCAGACGGTTATGAAACTCTGACCAAAAAAGAGATTGCTCTAGATAGGGGTTCATTCCTGGGAACGGCGATGGCATTAGTCACTTTCAAGCACAGGCAACGCCTTCATTTTACCTTACGCTTTAATTAAGATTGCAATCTCTCAAGTAATCGCCAAGATTGCACAGGCGATCGCCGCAGAAGTGCTAACCCCTAGATTTCATGGCATTGCACAATTATATAATGATTTTATAATTAAATCTCAGTTAGCAACGGTCATGGTAACAGATGTAGCGGATGCACGATATCGTCGTCCCACATTTAAATTATCCGTTACATCCGTTATGTCATCCGTTGCTAACACCACCTCGATACTTCACTGAAATCAAACAGCAGAAATATTACTCACGATCCGACTCTGCAAATAATGATTCTAAATCTTGACGTCCGCTAACTACTCGTAAAATTTCAACACCATCATCAATCACCTGGTACAGAATTACATATCCATCTAGTGGTAAGCCACGTAATAAGGGTTTAATATGAGCATAACTGCGTCCACTATTAGGAAAATTCGCCAAATTTTGGCACTTTTTATTGAATTCTCGCGCATAGCTTTTCTCCTGTTTCAATGTTTCGTATAAGAAAGTAATCAGCAATTTGATTTAAATCTCTACTTGCAGATGGTGAAATTATATATAGACCCATTAGAGCACCTCACGCGCCTTCTGGAATATGAGCGAGTATCTCCATTACTACAGTCTCACCATCCAAACCTTCCCCGCGTTCAAGTTCTGCAATAGCAACATCAACTTTTTGACGGGTTTCTTCTATCCACTGGGCATACTCAGAATTTAACTTTTCTAGTAGTTTAAATGCTATATCAATGACTTCCTCAGGTTTTGTATATTTACCTGTAGCAATTTGGGTCTGGATAAATTGCTCATGTTCGGGTTTTAGTTGGATGTTCATAATTTATTCCTCTAATTAATTGGTAGTATTACCTTTGTTATAATAATAAAGCCACGCAGAAGTGCCAACCCCTAGATTTCATGGCATTGCACAATTATGTAATGATTTTATAATTAAATCTCAGTTAACAACGGTGATGGTAACAGACGAGTGCGGATGCACGATCTCGTCGGACCACAGTTAAATTATCCGTTACATCCGTTAAGTCATCCGTTGCTAACTTTTGCGACCAGTGCGTGAGGTGATTATTCGTTCAATATGCAACTTCAGTATTTATACTAAAACTGACGCATTCACAGAAATCATCAGGTATGTGGTATTGATTTTCCGGTATTTACAGCCATTTTAGTCACCTGTAAGGGCGCGGAAACCGCGCCCCCGATGATGTAGTGTGTATTTTTCTAGTTTGACGATCGCTCAGCGCCTAAAGTCGCGGGATGCCCGAAATTTCTTTTCAAGATACACAAGCCAATCCCAGGGATAACTCCCAGAATCACTGAAGTAAACCCTTGTTTAATTAAATATACCATCTGAACACGGTTTGTTTCTGGAATCAACCCCTGCACCAAGGAAAGCAACCAAACCAAGATACTAATTAATAAAAACGAAATTGACGGCAAAAAACTCCACCACCAAGCATCTACAGTGTACCGCCGCAGTACCAACCATTGGCTAAACCCCAGCCACAATCCTGAAATAGTATATAATAAAGCTGACAAAAATCCCAACATGAGTACGTGATTGGGAGATAAAGTTTTATTAAAAGAGTTAATCCATGCGGCGGAAACACTCTGGGCAATCAGCCAACCTATGCTAGTAGCAAGCATCCATAACCAACCGGATAGATATCGGTGAATGACGAACGCTTGATCTGCACCGAAAATCACTGCAAACACACCACGACTGAAAGGTCTTACCCAGGCGTACCATGTTCGGTGCTGTGTTTCCAAATTAGATAACAGACTGAAAAGAACGGTTCTTTCCAGGGCTATACTGGCAATTTCACCTACAACCCATCCCAGAATGGTCATCAAGGTAAATTTGATCAAGAATCTCCGTCTCTGGGATCGTGGGATCAAAAACCTTTGCGATTTGGGAACGCTAAAGGAGTGGTTTGAGTCGGGGTGCATAGAAGTTCAGTAGCTAGGAGTTGTGAGTCGGAAAGAATCCTTCTCTAAGTTACGAGTTCAAAAGGAAAACTCTGGTTAATAAGCTAATATGCATAAAATGTTACATATTGAAACAGAAATGCCAGAGTCAGGAAGAGACAGGGGGCAAGGGGCAAGGGGCAGTGCAAGAAGTTTTGTGAGTAGCGCCGTTATTGCTGCTGACAAAGCGTAATCCTAGAATGATAAGCTAAACAATGACATAAAAAAGAGTATAGGATGAACTGTTAAATGGGTATTTCTTCAAACGAACCATTACTTCTAAAAGCAGCTCGTGGTGAAGTATTAGATCGTCCTCCAGTCTGGATGATGCGTCAGGCAGGGCGGTATATGAAAGCTTATCGAGATTTAAGGGATAAGTATCCTTCGTTTCGCGATCGCTCAGAAATACCGGAAGTAGCGATAGAAATATCCTTGCAGCCTTGGAAAGCCTTTCAACCAGACGGAGTGATTCTGTTTTCTGACATTGTCACGCCGCTACCCGGTTTGGGCATCGACATGGACATTGCCGAAGGTAAAGGACCAATTATTCCCTCACCTATTCGCACCCAACAACAAGTAGATAACCTACGAACCTTAGAACCAGAAAAGTCGCTACCGTTTATCAAAACAATTTTACAGGCATTGCGGCAGGAAGTGGGGAACAAATCAACAGTGTTGGGATTTGTAGGTGCACCGTGGACACTAGCAGCTTACGCAGTAGAAGGAAAAGGTTCTAAAACCTACTCTGCCATCAAAAGCATGGCATTCTCAGACCCGACCATACTGCATCAACTGTTGGGAAAATTCGCTGATGCGATCGCCATTTATGTCCGCTACCAAATTGACTGTGGTGCGCAAGTCGTGCAAATGTTCGATTCTTGGGCAGGTCAGCTGAGTCCTCAAGATTATGACACTTTCGCTCTCCCTTATCAACAAAGGGTTTTCGAGCAAGTCAAGGAAACTCATCCACATACGCCCCTGATCTTATTAGTCAGCGGTAGTGCCGGTGTCCTAGAGAGAATGGCTTTATCAGGTGCGGATATTGTCACTGTAGACTGGGCAGTGGATATGGCAGAGGCGCGGGTAAGATTAGGAAAGCACATCAAAGTCCAAGGAAATCTCGACCCAGGTGTGCTATTTGGTTCTAAAGAGTTTATCCGATCGCGCATCCTTGATACAGTTCGCAAAGCTGGTAACTGGGGACATATTCTCAATCTCGGTCATGGTGTTCTCCCAGAAACTCCAGAAGAAAATGTCGCTTTCTTCTTTGAAACGGCAAAAAATCTCAGTTCGTTAGTAGTTAGTGGTTAGTTGTTAGTAGTTAGTAGTTAGTTGTTAGTTGTTAGTTGTTAGTAGGGGCGAACGGTGAAGCAGCGCGCATGTTGTCGGTTTTCCCGCAACTCACGGCGACTGCTTCACCGTTCGCCCGTACACTGGTTAGTTGTTAGT
>CAXTSI010000016.1:4523-38657 GCA_964246695.1 uncultured bacterium | reverse complement strand
CTTCCCCACTCCCCACTCCCTACTCCCCACTCCCGAAAACTTCAGTGGATTTAACTACGTTCATCCCGGCGGTGGCAAATCGCTTGAAGGCTGCATCGGCGGCTTCGGTGTAGTCTACAATATTGGGAACCACAACGGGGGAAGTGCAATCTTCTAGCAGATAGATTTTTTTAGCTAAGTTGGGGTCTATCTGCTGAATTTCTGTTAGCAAATCATCAATTGTCCAAGCAACGCAGTGGCTTTTGGCTTGACCAGCGATCGCCACAGCATCAAATTTTAAAAGTTGCTGAATCAACCGTGTGTTAATTTGGGCAATTGGATTTTTATCAAAACCTTCCAAAACTTCTGGACGCAAAACCGAGTAGTTTTCTGTTAAGGGATTATTACCTTTGATCTCAAATTGCGTCTGACTATCACGAGCAATACAGTGGAAAAATACTGCTTCTTCCACAGCGGAAACCAAAGCATGACCGATACCTCCTAACATAGAGTGATAAGACCAAACTGTGAGGGGATATTTGCCGTTTTGACTTAGCTGTTTAACGTAATGGTAAGCGTGTTTTTCTAGGAATTTGTAGTTGTACCCAAGACTGTAAGCAATGTTTGGGTTAACTTTCCAAATACCTTTTTCAATTTCTGCTGGGGTGATGTTGGTAGCAGATGGCGTGGGGTGTTCACCTGCAGCGTTAACCCAAAAGACCGGATGGAAAATTTGCATTGCTGTGTGGGTATCCATTGTCGGTATGATTGTAGCGATCGCACCTAAGTTACGATAGATAAATTCACACAAGCGTAGATTATCATCTATTGCTCCAGTACCAGATTTTCCTCCCACAAATAATTCAAATTCGGGGATGCAAAAGGTGTTTTGGACATCTATTAGTAATAGGCAAATGCGGGTTTTATCTGAAGATGCTGGTTTAATATCGTGTTTTTTCGCCCATTTTTGAGCTTCTTCTGCGCGTTGCTGGTAAGGTACGCGCCAGACTTCGCCTATTTTTTGGTGGTTAAAGTGTGGGGGAATGGGTAGTTGGGTTAATGTTTGGGTATTCATAATTAAAATTTATAGCAGACACATTTGGTGTGTGAAAAGTACATTTTTTTAACGAACCGCAAAGGCGCAAAGAGCGCGAAGAGAAGAGAAAAGCACTGATGTTTCAACAAGCTACTTCCTCCTTCACTCGGTAAACGCAACGTCGATCGCCCGCTAGGATATGCTCAATTCGCTCAATGGATACATCCTCACCCAAGGCAGCTTGAAAGATATCTAACTCCATGCGACATAGCCCTGTGCAAGTGGTAGCCACTGCACAAATTGGGCAGTGCTTTTCAAAAAGCAGAAAGGTTCCATCGGCTTGGGCTTGTACCTCTGCCATGTAACCTTCTTCAGTTCTTTGCTCTGATAAAGCTTCCAATCGCCGCTTAAGTGAAGCCTTGCGAGGAATAATTGCTTGATACGCCTGAACCTGTTGGCGAGTTCTGACCTCTAATAACCGATCTAGTCCTTCCTCACCGAATGCCTGTTTCATTGAGTTGATGATCTCCAGGGTCAATTCTGCATAGCGATCGGGGAAGAAGCGATCTGCCGCAGGTGTTAACTGCCACAGCTTGGCGGGTCGTCCCATTGGACGGGATTCTTCCTGGTAAGTAACCAGTCCTTCGTTTTGCAATGTATAGAGATGCTGCCGAACCGCCATCGCTGTGATGTTGAAGCGGGAAGCGATCGCCTCCGCATCCATCGCTCCTTCCTGCTTGAGCAGTTTGACGATCTCGCGCCTAGTCCGAACGTTGGTTGATTCTGCTGGCTGATCAGTTTTCATAATACAGAAGTTAAAGAAAAAGCTTTACAAAGTCAACTAGGATGCCTATGATTATTCTAAAGATTTTTCTTTAGAAAGTAGTTGTACAGCAACAGAGCGATTCTTTGATGGCGAAAAGGAGTCATGCAAGAGATGTTAGCAGCAAATTACCTGATTGTTGATTTGGCTAAGGAAGGTGATGTTCTGAAGCTTTACCAAGAGCCACCCCTGCTCTCCAGTCATCAAGCAGGATGGGATGGAATTCAACTTGAGTATCATCAGCAACCGCCGCATCAAGTTCCTGAGAATTATTCAAAACAGCATCGGATCATCATCAATGCCCAGAACTTGCCATATTGTCTGGTCGAGCAGATGACTAAAAATCGCTTCCAAACCGAGCAGCCTGAGAAGGGAGCGATTACAGTTATTCCAGCTAACATCAACAATTGGGCATGTTGGGACAAAGAGCGTCAATTTATCACGCTTAGTTTTGAATCAAGTATATTGGCGCGTTATACTGCCGATTTGACTGATAGCAATGATGCCGAACTAATACCAAGCTTCAGTAAGCCCGATCCACTGATTCATGGGATTGGGCTAGCACTTAAGTCAGAACTTGAATCGGGCGGATTGGGAAGTCGTCTTTATGTTGATTCGCTGACTGCTGCACTCATGACCCATTTATGGCGGCATTATTCGGCGCAAAAATACTTATCTCAATCATCTAGTGAAGGTTTATCAAAACGGCAATTGCGGCAGGTGGTCGATTATATCAATCATCATCTCGATCAAGATCTCGGTTTACGGAAACTGGCAGCAATTGCTCAAGTGAGTCCGAGTTATTTCTCCAACTTGTTCAAACAGTCAACTGGGCTTGCTCCACATCAGTACGTTATCCAATGTAAGATCGAGCGTGCCAAACAGTTTCTCCTTCAAGGAGAGTTAACGATCGCAGAAGTTGCTCTTCATCTTGGCTTCTCTCATCAAAGCCATCTCAGCCGTCACTTCAAACGGCTAGTTGGCATTACTCCTAAAGCATTTCTCAAAAGTCAGTAAGAATGTGTCCAAAAAAGTAAGAACGTGCAAGACAGCATTAATGTCGTCTTATAGAGTTAGTTTATAAAGATTTTTCTTTATAAAATCGGAACAAGCATCAATAAGGCAATTACCAGATTTCTAATCATGAGAGCGGAATCTAGACATGGGAAACTTAGCTACCTGTTTTCAACCATTCTGCTTCTGGCACTAACAACCGCTTGTCGAGCGACAAAACCCTCAGATCATGCGGAAGGACCGCCAGCGACTCGCGTTAAACTGGCTTCCGTGCAATCGGGAACCATTCGGGAAACTTCAGATCTGATTGGGAGGGCTGAGTCGCGGCGATCGGTCACGCTTCAGCCTCAAATTAATGGACGAGTGTCCCAAATCTTTATTCAACCAGGTGCTGCCGTTACTAAAGGAACACCGCTTATTCAAGTAGACCCTGACCAACAGCAAACCCAGGTTGTTAGTTCCCGTGCAGGGGCAGCGGCGGCTCAAGCAGATTTGGATAATGCCAAAGCATCGCTGATTCCTCTAGAAGCCGATCGCCGTGCCAAAGTCTCTAATGTAGGTCTACAACAACAGCAATACGATCGCTATTCAGTTTTGTACCAACAAGGGGCAGTCAGCCTCCAGGTGCTGGATCAAAGACGCAACAGTCTTGAAACAGCGAAGGCTGAGCTTGATGCAGCGATCGCCCGCATTCAAGTTCAAGGCTCAGTCATTGCTAACAAGCGAAAATTGCTGCAACAGGCGCAAGCGAATTTAAGTGGACAACAAGTTCAGCTTCAATACTACCAAATTACCGCTCCCTTTACAAGCACCGTTGGAAATATTCCGGTGAAAATTGGTGATTATGTCAATTCTTCCACTCAACTCATCACCGTTACCCAAAATCAACCTTTGGAGGTGAATATTTCTGTGCCATCAGAACGTGCGCCCGATCTGCATTTGGGTATGGTTGTGCAGTTAATTAATCAACAAGGCAAGCTGATTGGTAATAGCAAGGTATTTTTCATTTCGCCCACCGTCAATCAACAGACTGAATCAATCCTGATCAAAGCGCTGTTTGAGAATGCAGCTATGTGTTTACGAGCGGATCAACAGGTGTCGGCGAGAATCATTTGGGATGAACGTCCCGGCGTTCTGGTGCCAACCGCAGCGGTGTCTCATCTAGGTGGGCAGGATTTCATTTTCGTCGCTCAGTCCGAAGGAAAATCCCAACTAGTTGCCCGACAAAAACCGATCAAACTCGGTGACATTGAAGGCAGTAATTACCAGGTGATGGAAGGATTGAAGCCTGGTGAAAGAATTGTGGTTTCTGGGCTTGGGCAGCTATCTGAGGGGGCGGAGATCGCTCCCGAATCTTAAAAACGTTGTAAGTCCAAATAATTAAAAATTAAAAATTAAAAATGTAAAATTAATACCCTATGTAAGACAGCCAGGAGCTTGAACTAAGGGTGTACTTTCGGTTTGTTTTCCATGTTTGAAAACATGGGCTGCTGTATCCCAACTGAGCAATTCAAAATTGTTTCTTAAATTTTTAATTTTTAATTTTTAATTTTTAATTGAAAAAATGGTCATGTTATGTTTGTCAATTTCTTCATCAAACGCCCAATATTCGCGATCGTTTGCTCCCTGATCATCATGCTGCTGGGTGCAATTAGCATCCCAACACTCCCCATTGCTCAGTACCCAGATATCGTGCCGCCTCAGGTAGCGGTGACAGCCACCTACACCGGAGCCAGTGCTGAGGTGGTTGAATCTGCCGTGACAACCCCGTTAGAGCAGGAGATCAATGGAGTCGAGGGGATGAAATACATTTCGTCGATTAGCAGCAATGATGGCACTAGCACGATCGCCGTTACTTTCAATCTTGAACGTGACATCAACTTGGCGGCTGTCGATGTGCAAAACCGGATTACGGCGGCACAGGGCAGGTTACCCGATGAAGTCAAGGTGACAGGGGTTAAGGTCACTAAAAGCTCTCCCCAAATCATCATGGCGCTCGCCCTATACTCAGCCGAGGGGAAATACGACAACTTGTTTATCAGCAACTACGCTGACCTTTACATCAAAGATGCCCTCAAACGGGTAAAAGGCGTGGGTCAGGTAATTCTGTATGGCGAGCGCAAATATGCCATGCGGTTGTGGCTAGACCCGAATCGGTTGGCAACGCGGGAACTGACAGCATCGGATGTTGTAAAAGCGCTTGAAGAACAGAACGTGCAAGTTCCTGCCGGACAGATTGGTCAACCACCCACATCAGGTCAACAAACGTTTCAAATGAGTGTGCGAGCGCTGGGAAGGCTTACCAACCCCTCCGAGTTCAATGAGATGGTACTCAAGACGGGTGCCGATGGCTCCCTTGTAAAGCTCAAAGACGTGGGTCGAGTGGAACTGGGAGCCGAAGACTATACCGTTTTCATGCGCTTTAATGGCAACAAGGGAGTTGGGATTGGTGTTTATCTTCTGCCTGGGGCGAATGCTCTACAAGTCTATGAAGGTCTGCGGACAGAACTAGAGCATCTGGCTGAACAATTCCCACCGGGTCTGAAGTACTCAATCACTCTCGATACCGCAAGAGTGGTAGACGAATCAATTCACGAAGTCGTGAAGACCCTCTTTGAAGCGATCGTGATTGTGGTCATCGTCATGTTCATTTTCTTGCAGGACTGGCGCAGCACTCTCATCCCATTCATTACCATTCCCGTCTCCCTAGTGGGCACGTTCATGTTCACCAAACTGTTAGGGTTTTCTATCAACACCTTAACCTTATTCAGTTTGGTTTTAGCAACCGGACTAGTAGTGGACGATGCGATTATTGTGGTCGAAAACATTGCCCGTTTCATTCATGACAAAGGCATGTCGCCCCGTCAGGCTGCCCCTGCTGCCATGACAGAGATGACGGGAGCCATCATCGCAATATCGTTAGTGTTGGTGGCGGTGTTCTTGCCAGTTTCTCTCTTTCCGGGTACAACCGGGCAATTTTACAAGCAGTTCGCTTTGACGATCGCCTGTTCAATGGCAATTTCGACATTTAATGCGCTGACGCTCACACCTGCTCTCGCAGCAATTCTACTGCGCCCAGAGTCAGAACATCAAGGATGGTTCTTTGGCACCATTAATCGGTTCCTCGAAAAGTTGCGAACCGATTATCAATGGGCGTTAGTCTGTGCAATGCGTTTCAAAGGCATTGTTGTTTTACTGTTCATCCTATCTCTAGGATTCACCTACTGGCTATTCACAAGTGTGCCCGTGGGATTTGTTCCCAGTGAGGATCAGAGTTACTTTGTGGTCAACATCCAGGCACCAGAGGACACCTCTTTAGACTACACCGATCAGCTGGTGCAGCAGGTTGAGCAAAAGCTTCGCAAAATTCCCGAAATTAATGGGATATTTGCCGACCCTGGCTTTGGATTTACGGGCAATGGTCCGAACAAAGCCGTCATCTACACGACGCTCAAACCGCTGGCTGAGCGAACCAAGCCCGATCAGTCGGTGGATGCTGTGATCAATCAGATCAGCGGTTCGCTCTTGCAAATTACTGGAGCCACGGTGATTCCCTTCAATGCTCCTGCCATCCAGGGAATCGGCAATGTCGGTGGGTTCCAATTTGAACTGCAAGATCGGCGAAGTGGAAATGGATTTGATACCCTAGCTCAGACTAAAAATACGCTGGTGAGTCGCGGGAATACCTTGCCCCAGTTGCAGGGTGTATTCTCCCCTTTCACAGCCAATAGCCCGCAATTACTCGTAAAAATAGACCGCAATCGAGCCAAGGCACTCCAAGTTCCTTTGGATGGAATCTTTAATACGCTACAGGTTTTTATGGGTTCGCGGTACGTCAATGACTTTGACTTTCTCAATCGAATCTACCGAGTGTATGTCCAGGCAGATTATCCATTTCGCTCCAACCCCAAAGACATCCGTCGCTTTTATGTCCGCTCTCAAACAGGAGAGATGGTTCCCCTGAGCAATTTGGTTGAGGTGACTCAAACTGCTGCACCCCAAACTATTACTCACTACGACTTGTTCCGCTCTGCCGAAATCACGGGATCGCCGAAAGTTGGCATCAGTTCTGGACAGGCAATTGAAGCAATGCAAAATCTGGCAAAAGAGGTTTTGCCACGCGGTATCAGCTATGAATGGTCTGGAATCTCCTTGGAACAATTGGAATCTGGCTCACAAACAGTTTTTATCTTTATTCTAGGATTTGTCTTTGTTTTCTTAGTCATGGCGGCTCAGTATGAAAATTTCATTGACCCTCTGATTATTCTGCTGTCTGTTCCCCTTGCCATTCTGGGTGCTCTGCTAGCTCAGTCTGTGCGCGGATTGGAAAACGATGTTTTCTGTCAGATTGGTATGGTGATGCTGATTGGTCTTGCCTGCAAGAATGCCATTTTGATTGTCGAATTTGCCAACCAACTGCGTGAGCATCAGGGGTCAACCCTTACCAAAGCCGCGATTGAAGCCGCTCAACTACGCCTGAGACCAATCTTGATGACTTCCCTTGCTTTCATCCTGGGGGTGCTCCCACTCGTGAATGCATCGTCCGGGGGAGCGCTCGGTCGTCGGTCTTTAGGAACAGCCGTCTTCGGAGGAATGCTGGTTTCTACAATCTTGAGTTTATTTGTTGTGCCGGTGCTGTATGTCGTGATTGGTACGGTGCGTGATCGCTTCCAAAAACGTCGATCCATTTAATTCCCATTATCCAGATATGAACAGCTTTCACAAACAATAGTGGGATATTTTTCGCGCTTCAGCCATCTACAATAGACTAATTGAGTATTGGTAGGCAAGGATAAGGATACTGAGCGGATGAGTACTAAACCTAAGGTTTTCATTGACGGTGAATTGGGAACCACAGGGCTGCAGATTTACTCGCGCCTCAACCAGAGGGACGATATCGAGTTGGTTAGCATTGAGGTATCTAAGCGCAAGGATTCATCGGAGCGAGCAAAAGCGATCAATGCTGTTGATGTTGCCATTCTCTGTTTACATGATGATGCGGCATTGGAAGCTGTCAGCTTGATCGGCAGCCCTACAGTTAAAATCCTCGATGCTAGTACTGCCCATCGAACGGCTGAGGGTTGGGTATACGGCTTTCCTGAACTAAATCCGGGACAGCGAGAGAAAATTGCCAGTGCCCAGTTTGTCAGCAATCCGGGTTGTTATCCCACAGGATTTTTGGCTTGTGTCCGTCCGTTGATAGCCAAGGGCATCCTTCCTAGTCACTTTCCGCTGACCGTTAATGCGGTGTCGGGCTACTCTGGCGGTGGAAAGAAGCTCATTGAGCAGTATCATACCTTCCATGAAACGCAAACCGGAGGAAAGTCGCTTTATCCTTATGGTATTTATGGGCTGGAGTTTGGGCACAAGCACGTCAAGGAAATGCAGCAGCATTCGGGTTTAGCATCGCCACCGCTGTTTGTACCGGCGGTAGGGGATTTTGAGATGGGGATGCTGGTACAGGTGCCGCTGCCGCTATGGACGTTGGACAATCCACCGACAGGTGAGGTGATTCATGAAGCGATCGCCGACTACTACCAAGGTGAAGCATTTGTGCAGGTTGCTCCTCAGGATACCAACTTTCTAAGAGACAGTAAGTTCTTGGATGTGATGGCGATGAACGGCACCAATGTTGTTCAGGTTTTTGTATTTGCCAATGACGCTACCCACGAAGCCCTGTTAGTTGCTCGCCTTGACAACCTGGGTAAAGGCGCAAGTGGTGCTGCCGTACAAAACCTGAATATCATGCTGGGGTTTCCAGAGGAGTTGGGATTGTAATGATGTCAAAGGTAGTTTCACTTTGTTGTTACCATGACTGGACAGCGCTTACCTCAGTAAACATCATCATGGGAACCTAACGTCAGCAAAGAAATCGTTAGTTCCCCAGAATCGGGATTCGGAACAAACTCGAATAAAATCCGGTTGCTGTAGTCAATGGAACAAGCCCATGCACCTGATAAATCCCCTTTTAATTTGTGAGTATGCAAGCTAGGGTGAAACGGATCCTCAACCAGCTGTTGTAATGTTTGTTCAATCAGAGAGCGCAATTGCGGATTTCGGCGGGTTAGACGCTTAAAATCTCGAATAAATCCTTTACTCCAAAGCAGTTGCATCAACTGTCCAACTCTGCCATTAAATCAGCAACGGTTCCACTACGTACCTCCCCTTTAGCATAGGCTTCACGAGCTTCTGCAACCGCCTTTATTAATTCATCCCGTCGCTGTTGTTTAAGGCGATGCTGGATAATATCCACAATAATAGCCTGATCTTCTGGATCAAGTGCTTCTATCGCCTCGATCACTTTCTGGAATGTCGATGTTTTTTCTATCATGCTCGTCGCTCAATCTGGTGATAAGTCTACTTTAGCTAGTAGGGTGAGCGATCGCCCATGTTACTCTAATGTAGGTCTATAACAACAGCAATACGATCGCTATTCAGTCTTGTACCAACAAGGGATTTTTCACCCCAACAATCGCTGCCGTTCAGCTATTCGCTCATCGCTATTTAACTGAAGCAATTTCACAGTTGTACGTCCCTCTGGAGTTAAAAATTACGAATTATTCGGTCATGATGTACTGGTAAGATTTCGTAGGTTTCCAGCTTTAAGCATGATTACCAAATGCTCAATCCGCTCATACTCATCAAGTTCGACACGCTCTTGCTCTGTAATTTCCCCAGCTTGACTGCGTTCAAGAAGAGTCCGTAGGCGCTGCTGCATTTCCGGCGTGGGGTTAAAGGCGGCGATTTCTTCAGGTGTGGGGTTACTGGCAATAAAATTCAAGATGTAGCGGTACATGTGGGCTGGTAGTGGTGGCTGTTGGAGACTGAGGGCAAGTAGTTCGGGGAGGCGTAGACGCGTGCGGCTTGCCGTAAGGCATCGCCTACTTGCGCCAGTTGCTGAGAAAATTCCTCCGGGATTTCTATTGTAATTTTCGGCAAGGTGCAACCTCCAAGGAGCATTCTTTACCTAATCTGATATCTTGCACCATTCTCAACAAGACCTAAAAAACCGGGTTTCTCAACCAAAGATTAAGGGTTTGACCATTAGTCATTCTCAAGAAACCCGGTTTTTCACCCAGGTGCAAGATGTGAGTAATTGTACTCAGTTCCTTTAACTTCAGCTTTCACCGCCAAAGATTTTAATCCCCAGAAATACTTTCTCCAAGACAGCAAGTTCTTGGATGTGATGGCTATGAAAGGTACTAATGTTCTTCAGGTTTTTGTCTTTGCCAATGACGCTACCTACGAAGCCCTGTTAGTTGCTCGCCTTGACACAGCCAGACCTCCTCGCGCTCATCTTCAAACAGTTCCTCAAGGTCTTCCTTGGAGATGTGGCTCTCTTGTACGTGCCGATGAACGGGACTGAGAATCTGTTCAAAGGTCATTTCCGGATGAGGAGTTTCGAGGAGATCCTTGCGAAGAAGCTCCAATATGTACCCGCTGCGATCGCTTCCAGTCTGACTCACCCGTCTATCGAGGAGTTTTAGCAGTTGATCGGAAATCCCGATCAACTCAATTATGTGTTCTCGTTTCTCGTGCTTACTCGGCTCTGGTGTTGCCATAGAGCTCACCATTTGACATTAATCTCCAATTTCAATCATCTCACAAACATCGTAAAATGTCATGTTTACTCTACATCAACTATTTTAGCGATCGCATGAATGGCAATAATTGCGGAAGCACTCATGTTGGGAAGACATTGAGAACTACGGCATTATTCTTGCAAACTTGGCTGCTTGTCTATCCTAACATGATGATGCCTCTTAATCCACTTTTCAATAGCATTTGAGATGCGCTTACCTTGCGTTTAAACGGACTTTTGCTATAAGCGAGTAAATTGATTTTCGAGCGTGTGTGATGAGAATCAAATACCGATATTTTCTGCTCTATTTAAACCTCTACATCATCCAAACTTCTTAACATCGCCAACCGCCCATCTAGCCAATCATCAGTAAACCAACCATAAGGCAAAACATCGCCAACTGCATTTGTATTAATTCCCATCACCCAAATGTGAGCAGCTTTCACGAACACAGGAATTGATGCCAGTTCAGCATCTTCTAGTTTACGAATAGTTTGATATCCTTCAATGAAACTGTTTCTAACTTTAACCTCTATCTTCATCCTTAGTGCTACGTGCAAAAATTTGCCAATGTCAAAAGCACGCCAACCGTAACCGCACTGGTCAAAGTCAAATAAAGTCGGGAGGTTCTGTTCTGTAAAATGGGCATTTCCCGAATGAACATCGCCGACACAAATGCCATAAGCAGGTGCAGAAAAAGGTAGTTTAAATGTTTCAAGCTGCCTTTTGATTTTGTCTACTTGTTTTTGGAGATAATCGATATCACTTTCTCGATACTTGTACAAAGGTGTAATAGCCTTCATCGACCAATCAAGCAAGTATTCACTATTCAAATGAGGGCGGCTAAAACTACTTTGAAATTTGTCTAGAGTCAGGTGAATTTTTGCCAGTGCTTCTCCTAAACGAGAACTTTGTATATCATCAAGTTTTTCCTCGACAGCGCGACCTGGTGCATAGGAAAATACAGCCGCATAGCGGGTTCCTTCTGGCGCTATAATTTCTGTTGTGAAACCGCCATCGTTTCTGGCAATGGGGTATCCAACAGGCTGGTTTTGAGCGTGTAGAAATGCTAGTAGTTCCAGTTCAAAATTGATCTCGTGCTGATTTCTCCAACCACGTCGATAAACCCGTAAAATATATCTCTGTTGCTCGGTTTCCACCAAATACGTATCATTCAAACCACGCTTGTATAGTTTGCAGCCACGGTGATTACTTAGAGAATAGTTAGGAAGTACAGATTCAATCAAAGCCGCGCCAGAAGGAATCGAATGAATCACAGGGATAAAAGATTGGCTCATATAAATTCTTAGGCGCTACTGATGACATTTGTTACTTAGCTCGATTTGAGATTTTAACCACAGATGGACGCAGATAGTTCTATGTCAGCTTTAGGCTACGGTGGCAATTTTGGATTTTAAATTAATTATTAGTTATTTTTACTTATTTCCCCGACTCTGCTACTCCACCCCTCCCCTCATCTCCCCCTCTGTCTCTCCTCCTCGTTTTTCTCCAATTTCATCACCCAAACTTGCACCTGATGTGGCACTCTGAGAAACAGAATGTTTTAAAATCTGACCCAATCGCTACACAAAATTACCTAACAGGTTATGCAAACCCTGCCTAAGCTTACAAATTCCAACACTGCTTCTAGTGAACCCATCTTTGATACTACAATCAAGCGGATCAAAACCCGCCCGGTAAAAGTTGGTAATGTCACCATTGGGGGAGGTTATCCCGTAGTGGTGCAGTCGATGATTAACGAAGACACCCTCGATATAGAAGGTTCCGTGGCAGCAATTCGTCGTCTACATGAGATCGGCTGCGAAATTGTTCGTGTTACCGTACCAAGTATGGCTCATGCCAAAGCTTTGGCGGAAATTAAACAAAAATTAATCAAAGCTTACCAAGACGTGCCAATTGTTGCTGATGTGCATCACAATGGTATGAAAATTGCCTTGGAAGTTGCTCAGCATATAGAAAAAGTACGGATTAATCCGGGATTATATGTGTTTGAGAAGCCTAACTCCAACAGAACTGAATACACACAAGCTGAATTTGACGAAATTGGCGAAAAAATCCGTGAAACCCTAGAACCTCTCGTGATTTCCCTGCGCGATCAAGGCAAATCGATGCGGATTGGTGTCAATCACGGTTCCTTAGGTGAAAGGATGTTGTTCACCTACGGTGACACTCCTGAAGGGATGGTACAATCGGCATTAGAATTCATTCGCATTTGTGAATCCTTGGACTTCCACAACATAGTAATTTCCCTGAAAGCCTCGCGGGTGCCGGTGATGGTAGCTGCCTACCGCCTGATGGCAAAGCGGATGGAAGAACTGGGTATGGATTATCCCTTACATTTGGGTGTGACGGAAGCCGGTGACGGAGAATACGGACGGATTAAATCAACGGCAGGTATTGCGACACTACTTGCTGATGGCATTGGCGATACAATTCGTGTGTCGCTGACGGAATCACCAGAAAAAGAAATTCCTGTTTGCTACAGTATTTTGCAAGCTTTGGGATTGCGAAAAACGATGGTGGAGTACGTCGCCTGTCCCTCCTGCGGACGCACTTTGTTTAACCTTGAAGAAGTGCTGCACGTCGTCCGAGAAGCAACTAAACACCTGACAGGGCTAGACATAGCAGTTATGGGTTGCATTGTCAATGGTCCGGGAGAAATGGCTGATGCTGATTATGGTTACGTTGGTAAGAATCCCGGATTTATTTCTCTGTATCGTGGAAGAGAAGAAATCAAAAAAGTCCCAGAAGCAGAAGGTGTAGAGGAGTTGATTAACTTGATTAAGGCAGATGGTCGCTGGGTAGATCCTTAAAGTTTTTCACTCATTTTTGTACTGGCGACCTTTGTAGTCGCCGGATTACAAGGCATTTTTTTGAAATAAAAATATATGCTCGATCTGTACAGTAGTACGCTGTGTTAGATTGAGCATACCGATTTAATATATATTCCGTCTGGCGCAGCAGTCATTATGGTAATTACAAGAAATGGGCTTGTTTTGGTGGGTGCTACAGCGGTAACGCTATCAACGATCGCAGTTACTAGCTTAGGCATGCACTCACAAGGACAGGCTTTATTTAAAGAAAGTCCTAAGGAATTAATAGATGAAGTTTGGCAAATTATTAATCGCCAATACGTAGATGGTACTTTTAATCAGGTAGATTGGCAGGCTGTCCGTCAACAGTACCTAAGCAAGTCCTACAATAATAAGGAGGATGCTTACAAGTCCATCCGGGAAATGCTCAAGAAGCTAGATGACCCGTACACTCGGTTTATGAACCCCGAAGAGTTCAGAAGTCTGCAAGTGGACACCTCTGGCGAACTTACGGGTATTGGTATTCAAATTGGTCCAGATGAGAAAAATGGCAAGAAGCTGACTGTAATTGCACCCATTGAGGGTACACCCGCCGCTAAAGCTGGTCTTTTGGCAAAGGATGTGATCATCAAAATCAATGGGAAAACCACGCAGGGAATGGATACCAACGCCGCAGTTGCCTTGATCCGAGGCGAACCAGGAACGACAGTCAATCTGACAATTTTGCGGAGTGGTGAACAAAAAGATTTCACGATCGCACGGGCTAAAATTGAAATTCATCCGGTAGAGTATTCTCAGGTGCAAACTCCGGCAGGAAACACTGGCTATATTCGTTTGAAGCAGTTTAGTGCCAACTCTGGTAAGGAAATGCGGAATGCCATCACAAATTTAGAAAATAAACAGGTATCTGGGTATATTTTGGATCTACGTAATAATCCGGGCGGCTTGCTCTTCTCTAGTGTAGAAATTGCCCAAATGTTGATGGATAAAGGCGCCATCGTCTCTACCAAAGACCGCCAAGGAGAAGTAGAACGGGAAGTGGCAAAAGGACGTGCTTTGACGAATAAACCGCTGGTGGTACTGGTGGATAAAGGTTCAGCTAGTGCCAGTGAAATCCTCTCAGGCGCTTTGCAGGACAATAAGCGTGCTGTTTTGGTTGGTAGTCGAACCTTCGGCAAGGGCTTAGTGCAATCAGTGCGTCCTCTAGACGATGGGTCAGGAATGGCGGTGACAATTGCTAAATACTATACTCCCCTGAATCGTGATATTAATAAGCATGGAATTGACCCAGATGTCAAGGTGGATTTGACAGATACTCAGCGCCAAAATTTATGGCTGCACGATCGCAGCAAAATCGGCACCCTCGCAGACCCTCAATTTGCTAAAGCAGTAGATGTTTTACGCAAAGAAATTGCCACTAAAGGCAACACAAGAGCAGAGAAATAAAGAGTGATTTGTAGGGGCACGGTTCCCGTGCCCTTACACTAGTTAGTGGTTTATCTACCAACTACCAACTAACAACTAACTTAAACTGGTTGGCACTTACCTGACCTAATCAATCCGATCCGACGAGCGATCGCTTCGCTTTCAGAAGTAAAAGGTCCCCACTGCTCAATAATTTCAGGATTATTCTCCTCAGCTACTTCATTGCTGGGGACTATTTCGCAGTTGCCTGCAGGGCGCTTGACGATATGCAATGATTGTGTATTGTTCATATTTTTACAGCAAGATTTTAAGCACCAACTTTATTTAATATCAATGACAAGAGTGAGGGTTGGCAGCGATCTTGAGGGACTTAACGGGAAAAGTCAGAAATGACAGCCTCGCCG
Source organism: uncultured bacterium (assembly GCA_964246695.1). Classification (GTDB taxonomy): domain Bacteria; phylum Cyanobacteriota; class Cyanobacteriia; order Cyanobacteriales; family Nostocaceae; genus Stigonema. Next base: position 23,560 of record CAXTSI010000016.1, on the reverse strand, counting down.
ATCTTACCTCCATTGAGGAAAACCAGATTTTTGACAATCGCACAGGATGAAAATTTATAGTAATAGTTAGTATCTATTACTATAATACGGTCATATAAGGACGTAGTCGGAGGCTAAACATGGCAGGGAGTTATTCAGTAGGGGAACATTTCGACAATTTCATCAAGGCACAGGTTGCCTCTGGACGCTACAACAACGAGAGCGAAGTTGTACGGGATGCCTTGAGACAGGCAGAACTGCGAGAAGTAAAACTAACTGTTTTGCGTGAGCATGTGGCTAATGCAATCAAACAAGGGGGAAAATATACTGATGATGACATCGCCGCGATTCTAGCAGCTGATGTGTAACGGTAGAACCTTATGTACGAATTACGTTATCTGGAGCAGGCTAAAACCGACCTTCTCCGTATAAAACGCTATATTGCCAAAGAGAGCGGCAGCAATGAAATGGCGCTCCAATACACAGAGAAATTACGGCAACAATGCCGGAAGCTTGCAGAACTACCCGGCACGATGGGAAGAGCAAGACCTGAACTAATGGAAGGAGTGCGAAGCTTCCCGTATGGTAATTATGTCATTCTGTTCAGGTATAGCGATTCCTTGCTTGAAATTATTTCGATTATTGAGGGACACAGGGACATAGAAGATTTCTACCCTAAGACATAAGCATATTCTTTTACCGAGAGAGTGGTTAAGCTAAAAATATCAGTTGAAGTATTCCCCCCATCTTAATCTCGACCCCCGTAGGGTCAAACCAAATTTAGGGCTTGACTTTTCTGAAATTATCTGATCCACTACGACTGGAAACGTTGATGAAAAAACCAATTAAATCTCAAGCAGTTTAGACAATTAATTTTATGTCAGCAGAAATTTCCACCCCAGACGCAATCTGGATTCTTACCGAAGAAGCACTTGAAACTGAAGCAAGTCGGGAAATTACAACTACTACAGGTTCAAGAAGTAGTGGAGATACAGGAGGACTACTCGGTACTGAAACCACTGAAGAAATAGTTGTTACCAAAAAAAAAGATGAATTAGTCATTACTAGACGTAGAGTCGAGGTAAGTAAACTCAAGCAGGAAATGAAGGGATTTCTACAAGCAATGAGAGAAATGCTGGATGAAGCAGAACAGCCAAATTCAAAAATGCAGTTGGAGGAGGTAGAGTTATCTGTAGAAATTAACGGCGAAGGAAAAGTCACCTTGCTTGGATTTGGTGGAAAAGCAGGAGGGAAAGGTGCGATGACGTTTAAATTCAAAAGGAAATAAATGACACTTTTATATTATGGGTAGGAATTGGGCAATTGTTGTTGGCATAAACAATTACGATAATCTCCAGCCACTCAAGTATGCTAAAAAAGATGCAGAAGGTATGGCAGCTTGGTTCAAAGACGAAGCCGAATTTGATGCTGTTTTACTATTTACTGAAGATTCTCCCTCTATTGACCAACTTGACATTTATAAGGCTGCTTCGCCAATCCCAACTCTACCTATCCATGCTCGTTTTTTAAGATTTTTGAACGCCCAGTTTGAAAGACCTTTACTCAAGCCAGAAGATAATCTTTGGTTTTTCTTTGCTGGACATGGTAAGCGTTATGCAGACCAAGACTATTTGATGTTTTTAGATAGCGATCCACTAGCTGTTGACAGAACGGCTATTTCTGTCAATTATGTTACTCAAAGACTGCGCCGTAGTGGGGCTGATAATATTGTGTTGTTTTTGGATGCTTGTCGAGATGAAGGTAGCCGAGCCGGTTTAGGGGTTGGGGAACAAAGGCATCAGGGAGTAGTGACTTTTTATTCCTGTAGTGCTAATCAACAGTCTTGGGAAATTGATGAATTACAACATGGGGCATTTACCTATACGATCTTAGAAGGACTGCGGCTCCAAGGTGAAATGAATTGCGCCACAGTCGAACGTCTAGAACAATATTTACGTCACCAAGTCCCTCAGATCAATACTCGCTATAACAAGCCCACACAAAATCCTTACCTCCAGGCAGAACCGCCCTATAAAATGTACTTTATTTTATTAGAGCAAGCTGCCACACTTAGAGATGTAGAGCCATTGAAGTACCAGGCATCTCTAGCTGAAAATAGAGGTGAGTTATCATTAGCAAGGCAATTATGGGTGAGAGTTTTGGCAGCATCCCGTGGTGATTGGGATGCAGTTGATGCTATTGAAAGGATTGCCTTACGCCAACGAGGAAATTTTCAGCCTATTATTTCTTCTGAGCCTGTTAGGGAATCGTCAAGTGGAGAGAGGTCAGTAAATTCTGAAGCAGTCCAAAAATCGCTATTTACTCAAAGGGAAGAGCAGCACCAGCAGAATTTAGCACAGTATCAGCAGAGTTTCTCTCAAGCAATTGAGCAAGAATTTCCGCTCGGTGAGGCAAGTCGTGGGAGGTTAAGAAAATTACAACAATCTCTGCAACTTGGCGATGAAGAAATATTGGAGATTGAACGACCAGTTATTGCCCAGAAGGAAGCGGAGTCTAGGAAACAGCAGCAACCAAAAACTATCCCTTGGGGTAAATTATTAGCAGTACACAAAGTAAGTCTAGTAACACCATTGCCTGTTACCTGGGCGACTTTTGTATCCTCGTGGACAGTCTTATCTTCCATGGGATCTGTTTTTACTTTTATTCCCGTATTTCTTATTGCCCTTGCTTTTACTGGAAATAATTCTGACAAGTCAAAGATTCTTATAAATTGCTCTTTGATTGTTTCTATAATGACTGGTACTTCGATTGGTCAATGGTGGATACTGAGAAAATTTACATTTTGGGCTCAATTCTGGGTGCCTTCTACTCTTATAGGTAGTGTTATAGCCATAGGTACTTGTATAGCTTTTGGTGTATACCCTGTCAAAGAAAATTCTATTGTTGTAAGTTTGCTACTAGGTTTTTCTGTTGGAACAATGCAATGGCTTGTCTTAAGAGAATACGTTCACAAGTCAAATTTGTGGCTATTATTTAACATTTTTGGTATTACTATTTGCTATTCAGTCTGTGTCAATTTAGATAGTAATTTATCTAACATTATCGTTTTCGTATCATTAGGTGGCTTTATAGTAATAACAGGTTTTCTAATGATTTGGCTATTACAGCATCCTAATCGCAGAGAATAAAGAAATTACGGCGTTGCTGAATCAGGGTATGAATAGCAGGGCTATTTCATTCTAAAATGTCACTTAAGGTGAACGATACTTTAAACGGTCATAAAATGATCTGTACTAAAAGTCGGAAATTTCCGACATAAAAAGGAATTTAATTCCTTTTTATGTGTTTGATGTGCTGTATCTATAAAATTAGAAATGGCTAGTTTAAATTCATAAAAATCTTTGAAGGGGACAGAAAATATTCCGAGTTAAGGCGCAATTTATAGCCGTTGAAAGTAGATTTGTCTCTATAATTTCATTAACCAATGCACAAAAGACAGAAAAGTTGGGAATTTGTGATACAGCAATTTCCGTCCAGTTAAAGCGACTGTTTTTGTCCCTAATTAAAACTTTACCCTTCCTAACATTTATACTACTAACTTCTGTCCAAAACAAGGTTCCCTTCACACTCGTCAACCCATTTTTGTTGATTGTAATTGGACCAAAAATCAGGTCATTACCTTTGTTATAATTTTCATGGGCATCTGGCATTTGATACTGGAAAACCTGCTCTCTTATATAACTCCCGATTTCCTCAATGTTTTGAAAGATGTTTTGGAATCTAAGAAGTGTCCCATCCTGCGTTTTGACAGTGTAACTATAATTACTTCCAATATAGACAAAATAGATATACAGACGGGTTATTGATTGCCAGAATGCAACGATATCTTTGTATTTCACCACTCTAATATCGTTTGGTTTTTTGTAGATCAATCCGTGCTCGTACAGGAATAGTCGTACTCCTGCATGTTGAATGGGATAATACATGCTGACCCCACCACAAATTAAAAAAAATAACCCATACCAGATAGATCCGTTGATAATAATAAATAGCCCGTCAATTGCCAAGAATAGTCCGAGACCGGTAAACAACATAGTTCTTGTTCCATACTCTCGAACTACTTGCCCTAATCCATTGGATTTCGCTATTTGCTGAAGACCTGTTTCCATGCTATATTTTCTACCTCAGGTTCTAAAAAAAACTGTTAATCCTTCAAGATTCTTGGTTTCTTTCGCTACTTTTATGGTGATTGAGGATTGATTGTAACACAACCCTTACGGTGCAAGGGTTATAAAGAATTATGCTCTTGTTTTAAATGAAATGATTATAGGGTAAGGCTTTCAATGATTTTGAACCAGATTTTCCATAAAAATAACCGAAGAACCGATTCTTGTGAATAAGTAGGTAGGCGCAATTAAACGGAACTATGTTAACTTATGTAAAGTGCCATAAACGCTTTTAAAATAAGCTTTTAAGCAAGTTACATTTCTTAATCTAGTTGTCTTTTTCAGCGCCCACCTACTTATCTTCAACTATGCCTTAAAACTCCCGGTTCGCCCATTTAAAATCGAGTTATAAAAAAGCTGAACGATTTAATCAGGGTTTTCGGCTTTGGTAAAAATGTACTACTCTACAGACTTTATGCGATCGCATGAAAATAGGGTTTTTAGAGTGGGGTGATAGTTTAAGGAGAATTAAGGTAAATCCCGGAAACCATTACCCTACCTATATTTTTACGTTTTTTGGCAATTTATCGAACTCAAAAAAAAAATGGGCGAACCGGGAGTATTAAGCAATCAGTTATTAACACTATAATTTTATCAGCAGTTACTTCTTTATTTGCTGCATCAGTAATCTTTATAATTGAAATGCTCTTAAAGCATAATATTAAAAATCAAGTCTTAATTTTTAGTCTAATGCCGGGAATATACTTTGGACTGCTTATTGGAATACCCAGAACCGGAATACCAGTCATTAAGCATTTTATACTGCGTGTAATTCTCTGGTCTACTGGTTACATACCTTGGAACTATGCCAAGTTCCTCGACTACTGCACTGATCGCCTATTTCTACAACGAGTAGGTGGTGGTTATCGATTTATGCATGACCTGTTACGTCAGCACTTTGCTAAATCTTATAGTAACCCCCAAACATAAATCCTCAAACCTGCTTTCCAAACCAATTTTGAAACCAGAATAATGGTTCAGAGCAGATTTGGGTGAACAAAGAGGTCACAATCACGAGAAATTAATGGTTTGAACCATGAAGTCAACAAAATAGCAGTTTCGTGCAAGCAGCCTTTTGCCTCAAGCCCAAGCATCCAGCTATCGGTGAGCTTCCATATAGGCTTGCAGTAGGGCGTTGATTTGGGTTTGGTAAACTCGTCCAAAAGACGAGACTTAAACTACTCCAATAGATCACTGTCAATGCGTAGCGTGACCTGTGCTTTGTTTTTCGCAGCAGGTAAGCCCCGTCGAACAATAGCTGACGCAAACATTTCAGGTGTAATTTCTGGACAATCCGATAAGTCAATGTCAGAATCGGTCATCGCATCAAGTCGTTGCCAATCAGTTTGAGAGTTGCTCGAAATAGATTCGTTGCTCAGACTCAGTTGCCTTTCTTGCAGAAATAATGCGGATAGAATCGCTACGTTCAGATGCACCTGCTAATTCTTCTAACAAGTCGCTCCGATCCATCTCTACCCTCTGGAACCCACAGCTGGAACTAAGTGATGATAAAAGACGCTTTGGTATTATCACATCTTGCACCAGTTGCAATAACGCTATTTTTGTAGGGTGGGCATCGCCCACCATTGACTGATCGGGTCGATCTTTGCGTTGGTGGGCAGTGCCCACCCTACCCTTATTGAGAAGGTATAATTGACCTTTTGGCAAAGCTGCACTCAAATCAACTATTGTCCCCGAACTCGACCGCTTTGTTACTAAAGATCATGACCGATTCTCCAACAGGACAGAAGCGTCTAAAAGCAGGGCTACCGAAGAATTGGTCAATCGCACACAAGACTGGTACAGCTGGAGATGTTCTCGGTATAGGTCCTGCTACAAATGATGTTGGAATTATCAGTTCGCCCAACGGTCAGCGCGTTGCTGTAGCTGTATTCATAGCCGATTCAAAAGCTCCTTTGGAAAAGCGCGAGAAAGTGATGTCCCAATACGGTTCGGATAAGATAATTTACGAGCGCGATCACCTCTGTAGAGACGCGAAATTTCGCGTCTCTACACGCCCGAATTTCCACCAATAAACCTTAACCGAACCGTATTGAGACAGTACCCTTTAGGAAAGAAAGATGGAGAAAATAGTTTACCCCGTCGAGTACCGAATTGTTCAACGCCACATTACACCAGGAAAATCTTACTGGCACTTCCTCAAAGGTAAAGTGTTTTTTAATCCGCTAAACTTACCAACGGAAGGTGACATTGAGTTTATGTTTGGCACAACTAAGAAAAAGGTTGTTGTCGAGCTTTTTCGGATAAATATGGGTAAGCCTGGGTACTATTTGGCGGATTTACTGGAACGCAAATATTACTACTGTGGTTCTAATTGGGAGGATGTAAGGACAACGCTGTTAAGCCTTGGGATTGGTCGGATCGATCCAATAAAGAGTTAATCTATTGTGTGCGTTCCGCACACTTCTGTCCGTGATGAGACGTTCCTTATAAAAAATGGGCAGGCTTCATGACCACATTGTAAGGGCGCGGTTTCCGCGCCCCTACGCTTGTAACGCCTTGCCTCACCCACAGGCATGGAACAGGGTTTGGGCGTGAGGGTTGGATATTATAACTAATCAATCGGACTTGATATTAGGCAGTAGAAGGACTGAAAATAGGCGGACAGGATGCCAGCCCCACAAGAGAGCTGTTTTCTTTTACAGTGAGCAACACGAAGCGCCCTATTTCCAAAAGAAATATTTAGAAAACTGGTTCCCAGGCTCGGCGTTGCACAATTATATCATGATTTTATAATTAAATCTCACCCAAGACTGGCAGATCCTAAGGTAACGGACGAGTATTCCTGCGCGAATTCTCGTCATCCGACAGTTAAATCATCCGTTACATCCGTTATATCATCCGTTGCTACCATTGCCATTGCTGTAGGCAGTTATGCGTTCAGCAAGTTTTTCTGGTACTTCTTGGAGATGATCGTACTTCCAGTGGAAGTAACCAACGCCCAGAGTGAGCGATCGCAATTCCACAATCAAGCTTTGCATCTCTGCTTGCGGCAAGTAAGCGATGACATTATCCCAACCTTGCCAATCACTGATACCCTCATAGCCCAAAATCTGCCCCCGCCTACCACTGACAAGTTGCAGCACTTTGTTCGTAAATTCCCTAGGAGTAGTTACCTCCACACGGACAATTGGTTCTAGGAGTATGGGTTCACACTTGGACATTCCTGTTTGCATAGCAAGACGGGCAGCTTGCTTAAACGCTTGCTCAGAACTATCAACGCTATGATAAGAACCATTTGTCAGGGTCACCGCCACATCCACAACCGGAAATCCCAAAGGACCATGTGCGAGAAACTCCCGCACACCCATTTCCACACCCGGAATGTACTGCTTAGGCACCACACCACCGACAATGGTTTCTCTGAAGTTAAAGCCTTCACCCCGTGGTAGGGGTTTGATGTCGAGATAAACATCGCCAAACTGTCCGTGACCACCGCTTTGGTGCTTATAGCGCCCATGAACCGATGCAGATCCTTTACGGATAGTCTCTTTATAAGGCACTTGCGGCAAGTGAGTTGTCATTGGCAGATTATATTTACGGCGCAGGCGATCTAATGCCACTTGCAGATGAATCTCGCCTTGACCCCAAAGGATTACTTCATGAGTGTCGCCATGTTGCTCGCAAATCAGGGAGCAGTCTTCTTCTAACAGTTTAGTCATGGCACTGCTGAGCTTAACTTCATCGTTGCGCTTTTCGGGAGTCACAGCCAGGGCATAAACTGGTTCCAACTGCTGGGCTTTGGGTAATGCTGTCGCCAACTGCTGTGTGGAAAGTGTGTCCCCTGTCTTGATCCCCTCTAAACGGCTCAAAGCAACTATTTCGCCTGCACCAGCTTCATTAATTGATTGCTGTTGTTGCCCCATCAGGCGATAAATACCGCCAGCGCGAACGCCGTTCAGGACAATACCATCGGTTAATTTACCCTGCCAAACTCGCACTAGAGACAGTTTGCCTCCTTGAGGAGTGTAGTAAGTTTTTAGCACTTGTGCCAATGGAGTATTGCCTGTGTGCTTACTAACTCGCCGTTCTGCTGTGGTTTCAGGTTCGGGTGCTTCTCGAACCAAAGCTTCTAAGAGGGGGCGTACACCATAATCAAGTTCAGTCACACCAAAGAAAACAGGTACGACCAAATCTGCCCCCAATTCTAGTTTTAAATCTGTGAGGATTTCCTCTTGGGGTGGTTCGATGTCTTCTAAAAGTTCTTCTAGTAAGTGGTCGTCAAAGTCTGCTAAAACTTCGAGCATTTCTGCCCGTGCAAGGTGTTCTTCTTCTTTAAGATTCTCTGGGAACGGGATTGGGTCAGCAGGTGCGCCTGGATGATAGTGGTATGCCTGTTCGCTGACTAGGTCGATAAAGCCAATCAGCTGTTCCCCTTGAACGATTGGATATTGGTGTGCTACCAGGGGACGGGTGGAGACGGCTTTAAGCGCATGTAGGGTGTCTAAGACATTAATATTTGCCCGATCCATCTTGTTGACAAAGACGAGATGGGGAATTTCCCAGTCGTCAAGGAATTTAAACAGGGGGGCAAGGGTGAGGACGCGATCTCTGATCGGTTCGCAAACTACAATTGCCGCATCAACTCCTATGAGGGCGTTGTAAGTTTCTTGGGCAAATTCCACACTTCCTGGACAGTCAACAAATGTGAAGCGGATGCCGTTATACTCAGTGCTAGCAGTGTGTACCTCCACACTCATGTGGCGATCGCGCGATACGTCCGCACTATCTCCTACTGTATTGCCATCCTTAACACTGCCCTTGCGAGAAATCGCTCCTGTGACGAATAACAAACTTTCCAGTAATGTGGTTTTCCCACTTAAATATGGACCGACAATTGCAACATTTCGCCAACCCGATTCGACTTTTTCGTTCATAAAACCTCCTTTGCGGTAAGCATTGCCAAGCCGCATTAACCAAGGTGATCGAGGAGTAAAAAATGATGATTCAGAGAATTCTCCCCTCTTTGTATTTGAGATTATCCCTCTTTTCAGAGGCTCGCCAAACAATCGTATTCTGTTGTAAGATTTAGCTGAAAAATAATTAACTATTATAAAGATTGATAGATTAAATTAAACTTTTGTGAATAGATTCAGTTGCCACATCTTTGTGAAGTAAACGTAACCAAAAATGTTGCTAGACAGAAAATCAATGGGAGTATCTCTTTCCAAATATCGCCTGAGAATTCTAGTAAGTTTAATGTTAGTAGGCAGTATTCTCTCGAACTCCTCTACGGGCGCGGAAACCGCGCCCCTACGCCTTACCCAACGCCCCTACCCTCTGTCGGGAAACACTCATTCAGCGCCTTCGTGGGGGGTATGGAGTTCCCCATCCTCTACGGACGACGGGCGTAAGGGCGGGGGGACCCCGCCCCGACAAGCCCAATACGCTGGTAGAAGCGCTACAGACTTTTTGAATGATGGGTTACAAGCGATCGCTGCAGGTAAGGTACAAGATGGAATCGCTGCCTTTCGGAAAGCCACAGAACTCGATCCTGGTTTAGCACCAGCACACTACAATTTAGGTCTAGCACTGCGACAAGTAGGGCAATTACAACCAGCGGCTAATGCATTTTATCGAGCAACGCAGGCCGATCCCAACTTTGCCCTAGCCTTTGCTAATTTAGGCGGTTCGTTGTTGGAAGGGAATAATTTGCAGCAGGCAAATGATTACTTGCAACGGGCGCTGGAACTCGATCCAAAACTAGGGGTTGCTTACTATAACTTGGGATTGCTACAAGTCCAACAACGAGATTGGGATCGGGCGATCGCATCCTTTAAAAAAGCCATACAATATAGCCAAAATGCACCAGAGCCAGCCTATTACATCGGAATATGTTATATCCAACAAGGCAAGCTTGATAAAGCAAAAGATGCTTTTAGCAATGCATTGAAAATTAATCCTAAATATCCAGAAGCTCACTATAATATTGGCACAATTTTATTCAACCAAGGCAAGTTGCAAGATGCCTTAGAAGCTTTTAGAAAATCTGCTGAAGCTAATTCTAACTATCCCAACGCTTATTACGGTGCAGGGCTGGCTTTTATACAGTTAAAAAAATCTGCTGAAGCAGCACAGGTGTTGCAATATGCCAGAGATTTATACAAGGCTCAGGGTAATTCTCAGTGGGCGAAAAATGCAGAAAATCTATTGCAACGATTACCAAAATGAATGATTAGCCTCGTTAGGCTAATCCCATATTGAGGGACAATAAAAGTATTACATAGAGTGACTCGTGTGCTTTAAAGTTGTCCCAAAAGGAATGGAGATATTCATGAAAAAGCGCCACAAAAGCCAATTTTTGTTCTCCAATCGTTGGATTGAGCGGCATTGGATAGTTAGCAACATGGAGGCTTTCCAAGACTTAATTGTGATTATCTTGGGTTTGAGTTTGTTCGCCATCATGGTTATGCAAATGTGGTCGTTATTGACTAACCTTGGGATGTCAGCAGATTTTAAAAACGTCACTGCCAAAATACTATTCATCTTGATTTTAGTTGAGTTATTCCGGCTCCTAATGGTTTACTTGCAGGAGCATAGCATTGCTGTTGGGGTAGCAGTAGAGGTAGCAATTGTATCTGTACTGCGAGAAGTAGTTGTTCACGGAGCACTGGAAATTTCTTGGGTTCAGACTGCATCAATTAGTGGCTTATTGTTCGTTTTGGGTGGGTTACTTGTGGTTTGTGCTAGAACACCACACATGGATTACATTAGTGGTAGCACTAAGCTGAGTCCTGCAAGGGATGTTGAGGAGAGAGAACAGAAAGATGAGCGTGAATTCCACCATTCACGTCACTATGAGGAAATTGGTTGAAATAAACCTACAGGTAATGGCTAATGGAAGACTGGCTTTTAACAATTAGCCATTCCCAATTCCCAATTACCCATCGAGGAAAACTTTTTATACTCTTTTGGACAGATGAATGTCTCTTTTAGGTTAAGTAAAAATTTAATTAGAAACCTAAAGGAGGGTAAGTTAATGACTCAAAGCACAGGAAATGGTCAAAGTCCCATTAGCAACCTGGAGTATGACTTTATCACCGTGTTGCAGAATAAAGGTGAAGCAATTAGGGCTTATGACACCTACATCAAAGACGCACAGGAAGTAGGTTCTCAACCTTGTGTAGAACTGTTTGAGAAGTTGCGCAAGGCTGATATTGAGCAAGCACAGGAGATCCGCCACCATCTTCAAGAAGTCATGCAGAAAGGTAAAATGTAAGGCTCCTTACATCTTGCACCACCACCAGAAACCGGGTTTCTTGCAAATAATTAAAGCTGAAACCCTTAATTCTTCGTTTAGAAACCCGGTTTCTCTTACCTTGTTGAGAATGGTGCAAGATATCAGGCTCTTAAATTGTTGGGAAATTAGCTGCTATCCTCTTCACTACCACAACTGCATTTTGGATTGTTCAGAGGATACAACTAATTTTCCCGGTCATTCCTCCCCCAACCAAATCAAAGATTATGGTTGGGGACTCCTGACCGCTATCGTTGATTAAGGGCGTAGACGGGTAGCAGCTTTTCACTAAACATCATCGGGCGATCGCGACTAGAGGACAAATCCGTTTTCCTCATTGCCCGTTCTAGAGTGGCTGCTACCAGCATTGGGGTTTCTTGCTCGAAAAAGAGGGTAGCCAAAATTCCTCTAAAACCGGATAGAATTTCTTAGCCAGAGACTCAAATTTTTCTCCTACATTAAAAGGACAAAAAACTCTCTCACCAAGTCCGTCTGACCAACTATAATTATTTGGTGTTACGTAATTTAAGTGATACATTGTTCCTTTGTAGTGGCAAGATAAAGTTAGGTTTTTATTTTTTGGCAAAAACCTAACTCTAAAATTTTCAGAGAAATGTTTTTGACTCTTGAAAGTTATAACTAACTCATTGTCTCTAAATGTTTGGGCTAATAATCGATATTGAGTTTTTGGAAACACTTGAGCCGCAATATTAGCTGCTACTACTTCAAATTCTGAAGAAAGAAAAATGTTCATACAATTTTACCTCAAGAATTTATTATCGACTTCTCTGTGAAGATGCAAAAAGCAAGTTTCAGCCCCTGCTGTTCTTGACTAGGGGGTCAGCCCCTTCGGGGAAGTCAAAAGTCAAAAGTCAAAAGTCAGATAAAGTGCAAAGTCATAGCGAATTTGTATTACGCATTCACGTTGCTTTGCGATCAACTTAATATCAAATCCGGTTGATTAGTCATCAATAGTAGGTTAGTTTACAGCAACTTTTCAGTTGAATAGACCACAATATGACCTTAGGGGCGGGGTTTCCCCGCCCTGACAATGTGGCTGCTGTAAGCGCAACGCAACCTAACAAAAACCAAGATGTATGTTGGGTTTCGTGACTCTGCCACATTGCTCAAATTTATAAACCAAAGTACACGAATGTATCCTCAAACTACTAATGTAATGAGTGTTTTACCTGACTTGATATAAATCATAGGTTACGCTAATTCGGCGTGAGAATTCAATCGGGAAAACCCTGATATTTCAGGCGAAAAGTTTCGATAAAACCCAAAGTAATCAGTAATATCATCAGTCGTCTGAAATTATCAACTTTATGAGAATGGCATAGCGCACTAAACCTCCTACATCAAAAATAGAGAGTCACAGAGTTGACAACATAGGAATTACCAATTATTCGGTCAACCTATGTAAATAAAAATTAATAATTGACAAATTTTTGCTTGTATGTTAATCGCCATAGGAGATAGAAATCACCTCAATGTAGTAGGTTTTGAACTAGCGAGGACATCAGCCGGACTTCTATTTCTTATATAGGTGTAAGCGAAATCAACTTATGCACTTAATAAGATGGAACGTGGATTATAGATAGCTGAAACATTTTGCATAGCCGTGGCGTACGCTACGAATAATCCGGTCTTTTTGTGAGTGTGCTTAATATCATGTCTTACATCTTGCACCTGGGTGAAAAACCGGGTTTCTTGAGAATGACTAATGGTCAAACCCTTAAGCTTTGGTTGAGAAACCCGGTTTTTTTAGTCTTGTTGAGAATGGTGCAAGATATCAGATGTCCGATTGAACACTTATAATAAGGCACTACGAACCTATTTTTTATTTATAATTAATTAAGCGGACATGATATAAGTTCTAGTAAAGACGTTGCATGCAACGTCTTTATACATGTAAAATTTCCACAATGTATTGATTTTACAACCTAACTTCTCAGTAACCGTAGACCACTCAGCGTCACCAACACCGTAGAACCTTCATGCCCTAAAACGCCTAAGGGCATAGTGATATTGCCAGTAAAGTTAGCGACCAATAGCAGAACAATGAAACTGAGGGCAAAAACAATGTTTTGTTTGACAATGCCTTGAGAGCGACGACCCAGACGAATGGCATGCTCTAATTTTTCCAGACGGTCTGCCATCAACACCACATCCGCTGTTTCTAGCGCCACGTCACTTCCCGCAGCCCCCATAGCAATTCCCACGGATGCTTGGGCTAAGGCAGGGGCATCGTTAATGCCATCTCCCACCATCGCCACAGTCTGATACTGCTTCTGTAGCCGTTGAATCACCATAACTTTATCCTCCGGTAGGAGTTCTGCATATACTTGATCTATGCCAATTTCCTCAGCAATGCTTTGGGCAGTCCGCGAGTTATCACCCGTTAACATGACGATCCTCTCAATACCCAGGCGTTTTAAACGGGCGATCGCTTTGGCGGCTTTTGGTCGCACGGTATCCGCAATGGCAATTATTCCGAGGATAAGTCCGGCATAGGCAACCCAAACAACCGTAAAGCCCGACTTTTCCCACTGTAGACTTTGCTCAGTTAGAACATCTGGACAACGATTCCCTTGGGCTTGGACAAAGTCTGCTTTGCCAACTACAGCTGTTTGTTTGTCTATTTCTCCTGTAATCCCCAGTCCGATTTTAGCCTGAACATTGACGGGTTCATTCCATTGCAAGCCCCGTTGGCGGGCAGCTTCAACGATCGCGGACCCAATGGGATGTTCGGACAAACTCTCCAAGGCGGCTGCCACTTGTAGCAACTTGTCTTCATGTTGTGTTGCCATGACATGGACTACTTGAGGTTTGCCTGTGGTTAGCGTCCCGGTTTTGTCAAAGGCGATCGCACGGACCCGCCCAATCATTTCTAATTGAGCACCATTCTTGAACAAAATCCCGTGTCGTGCTCCATTTGCAATTCCTGATAGGAGGGTTGGCATAATCGCTGCCATTAAGGCACAGGGCGAAGCCACTACCAAAAAAATCAGTGCCCGATAAATAGTGTTTTCCCAGTTCCAGCCCCAAATAAACGGCGGCAGGGTTCCCAGCAGGATGGCAATCAGCACAATCACCTTAGCATAGCCCCGCTCAAATCGTTCAATAAACTGTTGAGATTGCGGAGTTTCAGTCTGCGCTTGCGCAACTAGACGGATCACCCGCTGAATCAGGCTACTCTCTGGCGGTTGATGGATTTTGAGTTTCAGCGCCCCATTGCCATTGATCGTGCCGGCAAAGACTTCATCTCCCACCGTTTTCTCAACGGGCATGGATTCTCCAGTGATGGGGGCTTGGTTTAGGGTACTAAAACCTTCAATAACTATGCCATCAGTGGGAATCAGTTCTCCCGGTTTGACAAGGACTTGAGCGCCGATTTGTAGTTCAGAAATCGATACGATCTGCTCATGTCCATTCAGCATCACCCGTGCAGTATCTGATGTCAAACTCATTAGACCACGGATACTGCGATCGGTTCGTTGCATGGCATAGTTTTCGAGTGCGCCGCTGATCGCGAAGATCAGGATTAAGATTGCCCCATCAACGATCAAATAGTATTCCCGTCGCCATAGCCCCAGGCTTGCAGCTCCCAATGCTGCCACAATCATCAGCAGGTCTACATCCAGTTCTTTTTCTTCAAATAAGGTCGTCAATCCCTCGCGGGTGCTTTCATAACCCCCAATCACATACGCTGTCGGTAGAATCAATAGGGCAAGACCAAGCCAGCCAAAGTTTAGTGCTAACCAACCGAGGAATACGAGTAACCCGCAGACAATGGCTGCCACTATCTCTCGATTCTCTAGGAGGAGTTGCGTAATCACATTTTTTGGTAAAGAAGGGGCATACATAGCTTGGTTAGCCATTGATGGTTGACGAACCAATTCTAAACATTGACATTGATGTCAATGTCAAGCCAATGATATATATTCCGCACCTAAAAAGCAATAGATTGTATCAAATTATTAGCTGATTTACCGTATTGTTCCGGAGTCAAGAGCGTTTAAATTCATAATAAAATGTTATAATTAATACTTTTGACCATGAACATACAGTATCTTCTTCGGCGTTTAAAGGTTGGGCTACACAACAAGTGGTGGCTGTTTAACTACCGCTTGCGAGATCTTCAGATTAAGCTACAGTTCTACTGGCTTGTGTATCGAGGCAGTCAAAAGCTAGATTTTAGCCAGAAATCGGCAATGTTCTTTGCTCCTCACCAAGATGATGAAACCTTGGGCTGTGGTGGCATAATTGCGCTGAAGAGAGAACAAGGTATACCAGTTTCGGTTGTTTTTGTCACGGATGGTGGAGGTTCCCATACAGATCATCCTCAGATTACCCGTGAGGAAATTGTTCAAATTCGCAAACTTGAAGCACTGACTGCTTTGAATATCCTGGGTGTTGAGTCGAGAGATATTCACGAGTTGAATAAACGTGATGGCGCACTGTACCGGATGACGGAAACTGAACGACAGCAGACCATTGAGGAAATGGCGCAGTTGCTGCGTGTCTTCCAACCGAAAGAAGTGTACGTCACTCACAACAAAGATCGAAGTACAGACCATGAGGTTACTTATGAACTCGTTGTTGCGGCAATTGCTGCAGCCGGAGTCAAGGTGGATTTATGGCAGTACGCCATTTGGTTACACTGGAAATCTTTGCTGTTCCGCGATCTGAAGCTTGAGGAATTGGCAGGTGCTTATCGACTAAACATTGATACAGTGCAATCTAAGAAAAAGCAGGCAATTGAAACCTACCGTTCCCAATATTTACCGATAGATGCTGAATCTAGCCCCTTGCTTCCGCCTGGTTTCCTCTGGCGATTTTTCTTAGCTCATGAGGTTTTTTTCAAATTAGAGTTATAACGAGCTTGTTAAAATCGATGATGCCATCCACTCACCTTATTCACACCCCAAATTTGAGTAACGACGCTGCACAACAATTTTGTTTCTGCACTTTAGCTATTGGTGCAAAGTATCGTGACCTTGCCAAGGATTTGGCAGCAGATTTAGAAAAATTTTCGTCGAATCAGCTGGTTATTCTTACTGATTGTCCAGAGGATTTTGCTCAGTGTTCTAAAGCACTGGTCTTTAAACACCATCAGCAGAGTGTAGCATGTTAC
This sequence comes from uncultured bacterium, assembly GCA_964246695.1. Classification (GTDB taxonomy): domain Bacteria; phylum Cyanobacteriota; class Cyanobacteriia; order Cyanobacteriales; family Nostocaceae; genus Stigonema. The sequence goes on along the minus strand of CAXTSI010000016.1, from coordinate 6,996 downwards.
CACGATAAACGCTACGTCATTGCCAAAGCTTTATCTCTTTACGATGCTTGTGTGTTTGTTGATGCTGATATGCGAATTCTCAAAGATGTAGCACCCATCAAGTGGCAACCAGGGATCTCTGCCCGTAGTTGTACAAATATTCTGCGACATTATGAACCAGTAGCTGGAAGACCCGATCGCGTCAAACGTATGCAACTTATTGGCAAAATTGCTCAAAAGTTAAATCTGGATTTAGCGCAAGTCAATTTTGTCAGCGAGTTTATGTTTGTCGTTGCTAAAGACTCAGGTAAAGAAATGAAATTTCTGGAACTGTGGGAAAAAATTGGCAACTACTTTGAGCTAAATGGGGTCTATGACAGTGAGGGGAGTGTCATGGGATTAGCTGCTGCTGCTACTGGACTTGCGATCCGCCATCATGAAATGCCAGAAATTGAATTTTTTAACGACAAAATTGATGCGATCAGAATTAAAAAGGGGCAGGTTGACCCGGCTAAGTTGCAAGCCTATTTTGATAATCACAAACAGAAGGCATACCCAGAGCGATCGCTCTTTGAAAAAGCCACCAGCAGAATCGGGAAATCTCTTAGACATTTCTCTGCTTTAGCCCACCTGCGAGTCGCTACGTTAAAGAACTTTGCTTTTTACTATAGCGATCCTAAATAATTCGTAAACGCAGAGAAACCCGGTTTCGTAAAAGTTACCGGGTTTCTGAGGCTTGCGATGTTTACAATTCAAATAGGATTGCTATATAAGTCAATACGGTTCAGTTAAGGTCCGATCGGTAGGAATTTTAGGTTGTGTAGAGACGGGAAATTCTCGCTGTGCGCGCCGACACGAGTGTTTCCCGCTCTCACCTCAGATCTTGCACCATTCTCAATAAGACCTAAAAAACCGGGTTTCTCAACGATTAATAAAGGGCTTCAGCCTTCAATATTTGCAAGAAACCCGGTTTTTGATGCTGGTGCAAGATATGAGTCACGGCGACTGCACCAAGCTTTATGGCGTCGCGTCTCTACATTCTTTTTCGGAGAGGTCTATTACAATTGGTTTCATGGCAAAGGATATCAAATAACTTCTCCCCATTGTATTGGAGAAAAGTTTGAGTTTCTGGCAAATAAGTTTTACCCGTTTTTAGAAGAATTTTGTCTAGGATAAGCGACTCAGTAATTGGGAATTGCTAATTGCTAATTGTTGATTGCTTGGCTACGATTAGCCATTAGCCATTAGCCATTAGCAATTAGCAATTACCTTCTAGTTTCCAATTGGCGGTACCAGTGGTTGGCGTGGTGTACCACCTCCACCAATGCTGTTCGGTCCGTTGTTGTCCACAACTTTCACGGCAGCAATAATTTTGGCAAAGTCAGCTTCGAGCGCCGGATCGTCGTTGAAATAATATCCCGTGCGTTGAGTGTACTCCTGCTCGGCGTCGCGATCAAGGCAGAGGAAGTTGTAGTCGAAACCCGAATCGTCAACGATGTAAGCACCGTAGTCTTGCATCGCCTGGAATATCTTTTTACCCACATCGGATGTCAGTCCCAAACTTTCGGCTGTAACGCCCGGTGGAATCGCCAGCAAGGAACCCATGACTAGTGCTGGGTTGGAGCCTAGGTATTGGTTTGGTGCATTAGCATCAGCCTGACGGGCAGGCCAGCGGCGACCGGGAGTTGGCGATGAAGAATTGTAGTGCAGCCAATTACCCCAGACATCCATCTTGAGTGCGTGACCGATGGGAGCATCGTTAAACAATTCACCAGGGCGAATGGTACCGCCAATACTCGACATCCCTGAAGCGCCATGCCCACCGTCGATGCCATCGCCGTAGATATCCTGCTCTCCGAACCAAATGCCGTAGAGTGAACCACCCTTCTCACAGCGAGTCAGCGTAGTGAACGACTCTAAGGTGTGACCATCCGGCTTGAGTATTTGAGCAGAACCATTTGGAGTAAACGTGGGTGTTGCATCCGGAATGATCAGATCGTAGGGAATATTCAGCGGCTGACTCGCTTCGGGATGCCACTGCGCCTGCTGCTGCGGAATGGTACCGCTACAGCGACCAGGACCCCAAGTAGGAGGCATATAGGTTTGTACAAGCGGGTCGCTGTCCTTGGTGACGATAAACCAGTCGGTGTCAACTCCAACGCCTTTTGAGCCGATATAGGCATCAACGTATTTCGCGTTACTTCCAATCGGTGTATTCCAAATGCTGTCACAGGCGAACGGTCTAGTGTACTTGTCCCGTGGTTGACCAGGACCGCACTTACCAGTATCTGAGGTCTGCGTTGGTGTAGTAGCTTCGGATGTCGGAGTGGTAGTAGGTTGAGGTGTCGGAGTGGTAGTCGGTTGAGGTGTGGGAGTCGTAGTAGGTTGAGGTGTGGGAGTCGTAGTAGGTTGAGGTGTTGGAGTGGTAGTAGCTTCAGGTGTCGGAGTGGTAGTAGGTTGAGGTGTTGGAATCGTCGTCGGTTGAGGTGTCGGA
>CAXTSI010000016.1:0-4423 GCA_964246695.1 uncultured bacterium | reverse complement strand
TGTCGGAGTGGTAGTAGGTTGAGGTGTTGGAATCGTCGTCGGTTGAGGTGTCGGAGTCGTAGTAGTAGATTTTGGTTTGTGTGAATGCTTTCCGGAGCTTTTTTCTTGGCGATGTTCGCGATCTGCACTCCAACTCAAGAGCAATTTTTGTTGAATGTTAGTGCTGTTGACAGAAGCAGTATTGAGCGCATGGCTAATAGCTCTCGAAGTACTAGGATTGAGGGTAGTAGCTATTGTCTGATGTGAAAGCGTTTCCACCCTATGCTGCAATGCGGTACCTTCACTCAGACTCGATCGCAATTGATTTTGAGTGTTAGCGCTGACTGCAGAACCAGCATTGAAAGTATTGCTAATAGCAATCAAGGTAGTCGGATCGAAAATTAACATTTGCCTCTTTTCCTTATTATTAAAGTCAGTTGAAGTTCAAATTGGATGAGTCTTCGTCTGATCAGTTGGTAGAGGCTGGTCCCTGAAAAAATGAAATCTGATTCAGATAGACTACATGTTCAGCTCATCCCACTCATAAGCATGTGCAGTGGGATAACGCTTTGGAGCGCAAACTTGTTTGAATCAGTCACAAGTCTGCAATCAATTGTGAATACCTACGTCGCCATTCCTCCTACTTTTACAAGGAGTCGGCTGACTGCTGGGAAATTGTTGTTGTCAGAAATTCGCCATACAATTTCAGCAAGCGCGCACTCCCCAACGGACCTCTCAAAACTCCTGACAATAACAATTATCAGTAGTAAAATTCCAGAGGTATTTCTGAAGCATGCGTTTTTTGACGCAGTTATGTTCGAGTATGTAATTACTTCTGCTCGCAAAAGCCAATTGCAGACTAGGCTAGACTTTTGAGCATTTTTTGCCCGGTTGCTACGAAAAAGCCTAGAAACCAGTCAAGTTATGGCGTTGCTCATTCAAGGAATGATAGCCTCAGGCAAAGGTTAGCAACGGATGATCTAACAGATGTAACGGATGATTTAACTGTGGGATGACGAGCATAGCGCAGGAGCACTCGTCCGTTGCCAGTCTTGACGTAAGATTTAATCATAAAATCATTACGTAATTGTGCAACGCCCAAGTTATACCATATGGGCAAGCGCATACATTCAAGTTTCAATGCTACTTGCGCCCTTGCAACACAACAATTGCTCTTCTACATGCATCCACTATTCGCTCTCGCCGATCGCAAGGCTCACATCTGTAGGGGTTTCATACTGTTTTGAAGGCAACTGCTTCAATAAGCGAAGCACTTGCTCGTCAACACCTTTTTGTTCAGCATACATAATCAAGTCTTTTTTGCTGAGTGGGTAGTTAACTTCGTTCAAGTTTTTCTGTAGCTGGATTGGATTCACTTTAGCCATAATTATCCTCCTAAAGGTCTAACGCTGTATCCCAGTCAAAAGAGTAGAAATTTAGTCAATCTACAACAAAGAAGCTGGAACAAAACAAGTTGGAACAATGTCATCATCTATTACATCCCTGTTTGTTCAATCTTATTCACCGGGATGGTGAGGAACCAATAGTGTTAATACCGAATTACGGGTTGATCTGAGATAGCTGTAAAATCCGCAACAAACTTCTAAGTGTGTAATTATTAAACCTTCCTCAGTGAGAATTACATAGGCATGCATCTGAGAATCATCGGTAACGAATTGCTGAGTGTGCAATCATCAAACCTTCCTCAGTTGGAATTACATAGGCATGTATCTGAGAATCATCCGTGCTAATGCGACCTTCCGAATCGATGAGGTGCTGATTGACTTCGCCATCCAGCTTCAAACCACACCACTCAAGCCCAGAGCAGACTTTAGCACGAACCAAGGGGGTATTCTCTCCAATTCCCCCACCAAATACAATCGCCTGTGCTCCATTCAGTACTGCTAAGTAAGCACCAATATACTTGCGGATGCGGTAGCAAAAAATCTCTAGCGCCAAACGTACACGCTCATTGGCATCATAATGCTTCATCAGCTCTCGCGTATCATGAGATACCCCTGAAATACCCAACAACCCCGACTTCTTGTTGAGCCAATCTTCAACCTCGCCCACTTCAACACCCTCTTTGCGAGCAAGATACCCGACAATGGCAGGGTCAATATCACCAGAACGCTTGCCCATCATCAGCCCTTCCAGGGGCGTAAAACCCATAGACGTGTCAATCGACTTACCGGCTTGGATAGCTGTTGCCGAGCAACCACTCTCTAAATGCAGTGTAATAATATTGACATCTTCCTGAGGACGGTTGACAATTTGTGCATAACGTGTTAAAAGGTATTGGTGCGAGCTGCCGTGAAAGCCATAGCGCTGAATTTGATGGCGCTCAGACAACTCTGGCGGAATCGCATAAAGTTTGGCATACTCTGGAATGGTGCGGTGAAAAACCGTATCGAAGACAGCTACCATCGCCATGTCCGCACCTAGCTTGGCACGAGCAGCCCGGATAACGCTAACGGCAGGGGAATTGTGCAATGGTGCCAGTTCTTCCAGTGCTTCAATCTCTGCAATGACGCGATCGTTAATCAATACTGGAGCAGTAAACTTGTTTCCACCATGCACAACCCGGTGACCAACAATATTAATTTCTTTTAACTGAGAATCAAGCCACTCCAGCGCCCGATGCGTCGCCTCTTCATAGTCGTGAGCAGTGATTTGCTCTCTTGTAATAACCTTTTTGCCCTCTTGTTGGGAAAGAACAGCATTCTCGCCAATACCTTCAACGATCGCGCTGACTAGTTTATGTCCCATGTCGGAGTTCGTGCTATCCGGTGTCGATATCACTTCAAACTTGAGAGAGGCACTGCCTGCATTGAATACAAGTACGTTCATGATAAAAGTGGAATTTATCTCATTTTCAGCTTACAGCGGTTCTCAATTAAATTGACCACATCATCAGGGGCGAGGTCCCCTCGCCCCTACGGTGTAATTGACATGGGATATTGGCATTATTTTTTAGATTTTATAAAATGAAAATTCTTGGAAAGTGAAAAGCCCATGCGCTGATAAAAAGCGATCGCCCTCTCATTGGTAGGAGTTGTTTGAAGTGCAAAGGCTACTGCTTTAGAATGCCATGTTTCTTCTAACCATTGGAAGAACGTTTTGCCGATACCGCGATTTCGGTAATCTTCCTGCACGAAAAGCTCATCTACCTCGATAACATCTCCCCCAAACTCGTTACTCCAAAAGAAGACCAAGATTGCATATCCAACAACTGTGTTATCTTTATCAAAGACTATAATGCATCCCTTCTCTGGTAGACGGGTAAATTCTTGGAAAGTCTGATGAATTTTCTTTGGAGTCATTTCCATCTCCAATGGATCTTTTATGTAAAGAGAAATTACATAGTTTTGCACCATTGGCAAGTCTGCTTCAGTGCAGGCTCGAAATTGAATATCCATAAATTAGCTGATCCGATTTTATGACTCTTGGGAAATTAATCAATTAGACATCTCCGAAAAACAATGTATGAACGCGTGGCGTTCTACAAGGGTTGTAGACAACGCATAATTAATTTTTGGAGATGTCTATTGGATGAGCTTGCACTAGTACACGGGGCACGCAAATAAAGCTACCATTCAGAATTCCTAGAAAGCTTGCGTTGCAGGCTTTTAGATTGCTTCGCAACGCGAGGCAGCTTCTCAACTCCAGTGGTCGCCGCTGCGCGAACGAGACGCTTCTCAGTAGCACCAGACGCTTCCCCGAAGGGGTACGCGATTTTTAATTTTTAATTTTTAATTCCGCTACGCGGTACTATCTTTCAACTTAGCTAGCAAATCTGTCCAGTGTACATTTGCTAAGCTTGGTAAGACAACGTGAGCCGCACCTACGCGCTCAACTGGACCCAATCCTACCGCCCACATACCACCTGCTAACGCCGCCTCAATACCTGCTGCTGCATCTTCTACCACCACACATTGTGCTGGTTCAAATCCTAACTGTTGGGCTGCATAGAGAAACAGGTCAGGTGCTGGCTTAGGTCGCTCTACACTGTAACCATCTGCCATTACATCGATGTGGTTAGCAATGCCTAGTTTTTCTACAACCGGGCGCGCATTTTTGCTAGCTGAGCCGATCGCTATCTTAATCCCAGCTTGCCGCAATTCCTCCAACAACGTCAGCGATCCTGGCAACAAATCTGCTGGTGAAATGTTCTGGATCAATTCCCCATAGTAGCGGTTTTTACGATCCATCATCTCCTGGATTTGTGCTTCTGAATACTGCTTATTACCAACTATCAGCAGCAACGACTCCCGCCGCGAAACACCCCGCAGCGCCTCATTAGCCTGCCGATTAAAGGGCAATCCCTCTTCATCTGCAAGTTTCTGCCAAGCTAAGTAGTGGTATTCTGCCGTATCAGTCAGCACACCATCGAGGTCGAAAATAACTCCCCGGATGTCGAGGGAGTGGGGAGTGGGGAGTGGGG
>CAXTSI010000015.1:0-38732 GCA_964246695.1 uncultured bacterium | reverse complement strand
GCAGTGCCCACCCTACACTACTTAAAATTTTTCACGAATGATTTAGGACTACTATGACAGGGATAATAGAAACTAAAGCCTGCGAAAATGGCAAGAATACGCGAAGCAACAATCAATTACGAGTTGCACTCGTTTGTATGCCCTTCGCATCAGTTGGTCGTCCATCAATTCAGATTGGTCTATTGAAGGCTGTAATTGAGCAAGCAGGATTTACCGCCGATACCTTTCATCTGAATCTTGAACTAGCTGCCCGCCTTCCTTTGAAGGACTATGAGGCACTCGGTCAGCATCGCGGACACATGACTGGAGAGTGGCTGTTTTCAGTTGCTGCCTTTGGAGAAGCTGCTCACTTGGATGATGAAGCTTACTTTGCTGCCTTCCCAGACGAAGTGGTATGGCTGGAAAAGTGTCGCAAAGACCGCAGCTATCTTATACAGTTGCGTCATGAAATTCTGCCATCCTTCATCAACGACTGTCTCAAAATAGTCGATTGGGATTCCTATGACGTCATTGCTTTTAGCTCCACTTTCCAACAAAATGTGGCGTGTCTAGCACTTGCACGTCTGATCAAGGAAAACTTTCCAAATGCGATCATCGCCTTTGGCGGTGCCAATATGGAAGATGAAATGGGTCCAGAGTATGCGAGATCGTTCCCTTTTATCGACTACGTGATGATCGGGGAAGGAGATTGCCTTTTCCCTGCATTGTTGCGTGCCCTCGCTGTCGGCAAAGTATCTGAGCTAATGCCTGGTCTGGTTGCTCGCACTCCGACAGGAATTATAGGTTCTGGGCAAGCTCAACCCAACCACAATCTGGATGCGTTGCCGATACCCAATTACGACGAGTACTTTGATCGTGCAAAACGCCTCGATCTATTGCGCTTTATCGATGCACCAGTGGCGCTTCCATTTGAAAGCTCCCGTGGTTGTTGGTGGGGACAGAAAAACCACTGCACGTTCTGTGGACTTAATGGGCTTGGTATGACCTATCGTTCAAAGAGTCCACAACGAGTTTTGCGTGAACTATCAGAATTAGCGAAGAAGTATCGGATTAGCTATTTCGAGGCTGTGGATAACATCCTTGATGTGAAGTATATCAAGGACTTTTTCTCAGAAATTCAGGCAACAAGGACAGATTACCAGTTTTTCTACGAAGTTAAGGCGAATCTTAACCATGACCAAATTCGTAACCTTTATCTTGGTGGTGTACGTGCTATTCAACCCGGTATCGAGAGCTTAAGCACTCATGTATTGCAGTTGATGCGCAAGGGCACTACGATGTTGCAGAACGTGCTTATACTGAAGTGGGCTCGCTACTATCGAATCCAGGTTGCCTGGAATTTGCTTTGGGGTTTTCCCCATGAGACTGAGGAAGACTATCGGCAAGAACTTGAGGTGCTGAAGCTGATCTCTCATCTGCAACCGCCATTTGGTTGTACTCGGATCTGGATGGAGCGATTCTCCCCATACTTCGTGGAACGAGATAATGTGTCGATACATAATCTACGTCCGGAGGCTAGCTATCAGTACGTTTATCCACCCCATGTTGACCTTGAGAAGATTGCCTACTTCTTCGACTACACAATGGAAAATACGGTTACCGACGAAGTGCATGAAGAAACTCGACGCTGGGTAGAAAAGTGGCAGCAGTGTTGGTCTACAGAGCCAGACACGTTGTCCTATCGACGGACGCAGGATGCACTTTTTGTTGATGACAACCGTGGGGAGCGACGGGGCACTTATGCCTTCTACGGACCTATGGCTTTGATTTACGAGTACTGTAGCGAAACCATGCGCGGGGCTACCCAGGTCTTGCATTATTTGGAATTAATTGGGTATCACTATTCAAAAGACGAGGTAGTCGATGCCCTTAAGAAATTTTGTCGTTCGGGACTCATGGTGAGTGAGAATAACAAATATTTGGCTCTTGCCTTACCTACCAATCCAAACTGGTAAATCACAACCCTGGTGTTCCTAGGGATTTCCAACAAATCAATTATCCAATCTTGTGATGCATTCAATTGAGAACCATTATATAGCAGTCCTAAATGATTCGTGAAAGCAGAGAAACCCGGTTTCTTAAAGAAACCGGGTTTCTGAGGCTTGGGATTTTCACAAATGATTTAGGATCGCTATAGCTGGATATTTTTTTATTTGGAAGTCCCCAAAGTATTGTCAATCTAATTGGGTTTTAGGATTAATCCGGATTTTATGGAGCAGTGCTGAATCTGGGTTGCAGAGGTAGGATGCATTCTCTTTCTCCTTAACTTTTCTGAACTTTTCTGAATTTCACTAAAATTCAGGTTTTCATTTGCTTGAATAAAACTCCTAAATTTATCTGAATTTATCTTAATTGACAGGTTGTTTTTTTTAGGTTTAAATACAATAACAATTCCAATAAATACCTTGGAATAAATACATTGCAGCAATGCTTATAAACCTATTCGGAAGTCTTGAAAATGACAACTAAAAGAGAACTAGAAGACAAGCTGATTATCCACGCTTGGCAAGATGAAGCCTTTAAGCAACAGCTCCTGAGTCAGCCGAAGGAAGCACTGGCAAAAGAAGGAATCAATCTTCCTTCAAATGTTGAAGTTAGTGTTTTGGAAGAAAAACCCAATCACGTCTACTTGGTTCTACCTATAAATCCTGCAAGCGAATTGTCTGACGCAGAATTGGAGAGTGTAGCAGGTGGTGGCGGTGCTAAGAAAGATTGGGGAGTTAGTGTGAATTTTTAACACCAGATTAACTCCATGAGAATTTCAAGTAATTTTGCGGTAGTAGCTATATTCATATAGCAGTCCTAAATGATTTGTGAAAAATTTTAAGTGGTGTAGGGTGGGCACTGCCCACCAAAACCCGGATATGTGCGGCATAGCCCTACCTACGTGTATTTCTGGAATTTTCACAACTGAAATAGGGCACTGCCCACCTTACCCTGACGAGGAGAAGGTGCAAGATGTCAGTATAGCTATTCCGCCGAATTACTGATTCTTCAAACAGTAGCTTACTTGCCTCAATGATTTTTCAGTAATTTTGCACTGAACTTACTTAGTAATTCGGTGCAATTCATTTTTTTCGCTTGATAATCCTGAGTAGCCGATCGCAAAAAAGCTTAGTACTTTATGAATAACGTCTTAGAAGATAACCTGAAAGTTGTAGAGCCTTACCTACCCCATCAGCTGATTTCTCCCGAAGCATTTTCCCATATTAAGACAATAGCTCGTACCTTGCCACCTATATTAAGTGCTGGGTTTGAGTGCCGCTTGGGAATAGATGAGCCAAAGGCGGACTTTGCTATGTGTGTTACTGCATCTGACAAGAGTCTCAACACTTTAGCAGACTTAAACTCTGCCATTGATCATCCAGTGTGGAACCGTATTCATAAATTTTGTCATCATTGGATCGATCAAACATCTCCCCTTTATGAGAATGTGGAAAACATTTGGCTGGAATTTGATGTAGATGGATCGCCTCCAAAAACACCAGTACCTAGTCTTTTCTTTAGCTTAAAAGATAGTAGTTCACGAAATTCGAGCGTACTTTTGTCTGACACCACTGCCAAGTATGAATGGATTATTGAAACAGCTTTATCTCTCCTGCTTAGCTATCCTCTGTCATCTGAAGTCAAGCGAAATCTATTAATTTGCTTTAATGCGTTACCTGCTGGAGCATTCATTTCTCAAGTTGGTGTTCTCCTCGCTAGAAATTCTAATTCTGTTAGACTTTGCGTGGGGGATATTCCTAGAGATCTACTGTTAGAATACTTAATAAATATTGGTTGGACAGGTTCTATCAAAGACATGAAAGCTATTCTTTCAACCTTATGTGATTTTGTTGATGGAATGAATCTTAATTTTGCTGTAGACAATACTATCTTACCGAAGATTGGCATGGAGTGTGGATTTATAAATCAACCAAAAAATAACCCCAAATGGAGTTTATTTTTAGACTATCTTGTAAAAAATAGGTTATGCACACCTGATAAACGCGATGGTTTTCTAAATTGGCCTGGAGCCTCTCGTGAAAATCCTCATGAAGAACTATGGCCAACTGACTTGGTTAGAACATCAACTTTTCTGGGTTCAAGAGCAACATGTATCTTGTTAAGACAATTAAATCATATAAAAGTTGTCTACCAACCTAATACTTCTCTTGAAGTAAAGGGTTACATGTGGTTTGGCTATCGTTGGGTTGGAATAGATTAACGAATTCAGTCAGAGTAACAATAGTTTGAAAGCAATTAAAATATAGCAATCCTATTTAAATTGTGAAAATTAAAACTGCAAGAAACCCGGTTTCTTGAAGAAACCGGGTTTCTCGGCTTTCACGAATCATTTACGATCGCTATATAACATCAAAATAATTTCAAAATAAGGAAATAATTAATGAATATCGAGACAACCACAATACAATCTGATGTTTTAGATTTACGTGTTTCCAATGGTCTAGAGTTTTTGGCTCAAAACCAAATGTTAAATGGAGCATTTAACACCTATGTTTCTTTAGATAAAAACATGGAAAATCAGTGTTACCGCTATCACAATAACTCTTCATTTATTACAACATATATTTTGTATTCGATAAGTTTTTTAGGTAATAGAACTGTTGAAAGTATTACCAAAAAAGCATTAGTGTTTTTTATACAACAAATGAAAAATCCTGGTTTATGGAGATTTTTTACTTCAGAGAAAAGAGTAACTTATTTTGAATCTTTAGTTGGCGATACCATAGGACTTGTTCCAGATCTAGATGACACAGCTTGTGTTTCCCATGCTCTTATGAGAAACAATATTCCTTTTGACTCTAATACAAAGTTTTTTCTGAAAAATAGAAATGAGCAAGGCGTCTTTTATACATGGTTATTAGATAAAAGTAGCTGGAAAGACGAAAAAGATACAACAGTTTATATTGTTCCATCCAAAAATGACATTTGTTGTGGGGTAAATGCTAACATCTTACTTTACTTAGGTGAAAATAACGATACTAAATCTGTTTGTGATTATCTAAATGGTATTATTTTAAATAACGAAGAAGAAAACTGTAACTTGTATTACCCCGATCAAATAACTTTTTATTATCTACTTTCCAGAGCATATTTTAATGGCGTTTATTCCTTGGGCAAATCAAAAAAGTTAATTATTAGTAGAATCAAGTCAATTCAAAAAGATGATGGTACTGTTGGAGACGTCTTATCTACTGCACTTGCAGTTTGTACGCTGTTTAATTTTGCAGATTTTGATCCAAATGTTTCCCAAGCTATTAAATATATTATTAATGCCCAAGCAGAGAATGGTTCTTGGCAAAAAATTGGTTTTTTCCTAGACGCTTACAGGTACTATGGTTCTGAAGAATTAACAACTGCTATTTGTATTGAAGCTTTAATAAGATATGGTCTTTCCAAAACTTCCCCATGAAACTGTGGAAGAACAAAGGCAACCAGACTCAGATATAGGTTAATAGTATTCAGTTAAGGGTAGCAGGATTCAAAGAAACCCGGTTTCTTTGATGGTGCTTATTAGTAACCGTATTTATGTATAGACGGTGTGCATAGACACTAGTAACCAATACGGTTCAGTAGTTGTTTACCTCTACCGTCAACTTATGTAGAGACGCGAAATTTCGCGTCTCTACAAGCGCCTAAATTCCCACTGATAACCCTTAACGAACGCTATTGCATTAGTAACAAAGCGTCAAAATGTGAAAAACTAAATAAATAGGAATAACACAAAGCTATAAAATCGCTTGATAACACACAGCTATGAAACTTCTTGATAAAACTGTCACATCAATAGCAATTGCTACAGCAGCAGCCCTTAGCTTTTCGGTGAGTGCAAAGGCGGCTTCGCTCACCATCGAGCAAAATTTCATCGGCAGCACATTTAAGACCGACAGCAACATAATCCCACCTGATACGGAGGGCGCAGTCGGTCCCAACGACTTCGTTGAACTCATAAATGGTCGGTACTCAGTCTACGATAAAAGTACTGGCACACGTTTGCAAACCAGTACGCTCGACGAGTTCTGGAATAATGCTGGCATTACCAGTTTAAACCCGACAACGATTGACCCAAGAGTGCTGTACGATCCAGCCAGCCAACGCTGGTTTGCTGCAACCCTAGACTTAAATACAGTCAACAACATTCCTTCTCCAGGCAACAACAATTTTCTAGTTGCAGTATCAAACTCCTCCAATCCAACTGCCGGTTGGAAGGGCTTTGTATTCTCTGGCGATCCGACAAATACTAAAGTTCCGGACTTTACAACTTTCGGTATTAACCACGATGGCGTATATGTTGCGGCGGATCTGATCGATCAAGAAGGAAATTTTGCAGGCGCATCAATAAACTCTATCCCTAAATCTGACCTCTTGAGTTCCACGCCAACCATTGCTAATAGGTCTTCTTTTGTAACTGCGGATACCAACACATATGGCATAGCTAGGCAGCCAGTGGTAAACTTTGGACCTTCGGATAATGGTGGTGAAGCTTTGTTAGGGACAGAAGTTCAAGTGGAATTGAGTGATGTGAGCAATGTACTCAAACGCGGCAGCATACTCAACGCTAATACCCCCTCGGCAAGCATTTCTTCTCCAAGTAACATTGGCGTGAGTTCCTACAGTGACCCTCCGAATGGAACTCAGCCAGATGGTACGACAAACCTAGATACTGGGGACTCCCGTTTCCGCAGCTCTGTTTATCAAGTCGGCAATAGCCTCTGGGCTGTTCAGGGTATCAATGTCGGCGATCGCGCTGCCATCCGTTGGTACGAAATCGACAAGAATACGAATGCAGTTCTGCAATCGGGTACTATTGGCGATCCAGATCACGACTATTACTACCCATCAATTGCTGTAAATCAGCTCGGTAATGTCGTAATTGGCTTTAACCGCTCAGGTTTGAACGAATTTATTAGCAGCTATGCAGTAGCTGCTAATACCGTCGGCGGCATTACCACCTTCGGTAGTCCCATATTGCTCAAGTCGGGTGTTGCCAATTACTTAGTAGGCGACGCCGATAGCAACCGTTGGGGCGATTTCAGCGCGACTTCCGTCGATCCCACCGATCCATCTAAGTTCTGGACGATCCAAGAGTTTGTTTCTGCTCCTAACACTTGGTCTACGCAGATCACCGCACTCAAAATCACAGTTCCTGAACCTTCTTCTGCCTTAGGTACATTGGCATTTGGTGTCTTAGGTGCAGTTTGGATGCTGAAACGCCAACTGAAAAAAACAGAACTTAGCTAATTGTTATGTTGACACCTAAACGTTATCCGTACAATCCAAACGATTACGTGAAGTTTGAGGATAAAGTTTATCGCTTTATTGGAATGCAAAACCTAGGGACTGGCGTCAAAATAGCGAATTATCCCGGTGTAGCGAATAAATTTGTCAACGTTAACAAGGTTCAGTCCATCAAAAGGAGAAGTGGGCTGTGTGCGTGAGCGGTTTTTCGCTATGCCCTTTGAGAAATCTCATCAAATTTAGTCGGGTAACGTTTAATTAAATCCCGAACATTTCTTTGAATAATAGAAAGTTTTTCGTCTGGAATATCAACATCCAATATTCCTATGTATTCCAGTAAAGCTTCTTTAGGTGTATATTTTTTTTTGTTAATCGGGCATTCTACAGAATCTTTGTGATTAGCACTTTTAATGAGGTCAAACCAAGGCTCCAAATAGTTACTCAACATTTCTTCACTTACAACTTCAGACTCAATCATTTTTTCAAATTTTTGTAAATCATTTAAAAATCTATTAAAATTATCTCTAATGACTGCCTTGATAGCAGGTGGTTGATCGTACAAAGGTTTTTCTTTGTCAATAGAATCGTGTTCCTCTTTTAAATGCTTATTGCACTTACATTCTAAAAGCGCTTTAGCCCACACAACATCTTGAACAAAAACATAACGATGATTTGCTTTCTCTACAAAAGGAAATAATTCAACGCATTGAAGCTCTGTATTTAGCATTTTTCTGACATTGATTGTCTCTGGTTCATTTTCAAAATCTTTAATTTTTCCCTCTACATATTGAAGACGCTTCGACTTTTCATTACCTATATAGGTAACTACACCACTTAGAACAGTAAAAGGAGTGCCAAAATTTTTTGCAGATTTCTCAAAACCAAATTTTTTAATGACTGCTCCTGAAGCTATAAGTGTGGCTACGACAGTAGCTGAAATGATGATTTTAGTCTTAGTAATAGTTGGAAACTTTTTGCTGTTCGTCATCTCGGCTTCCTTTAATTAAAAATCAAAACCTAACATGTGTACATACCCGTTAAGCATTTACAATTCCAGAATTTGATAATTTCATATTTTGCACCTATAAGTAGAAATCCGTAAAAGCAAAAAAGATGTGCGATAAAAATACATTCTTTTTCTTAGCTTTACTCGCTAAATAAAGGACTTTGGGTTTAATACTGAGTAACTAAATAACATCAATTTTTCTTAGAGGGTGTTTTGTTTATAAAGAAAAGCTAAAGGACACTATCAACCGGTTAAAAAGTACGTATTTTGATAGTAGTAGTCAAAAAAATTGAAGCTTTGTGCAATGAGCCGAAAACCCTACCCTACAGACTGTAAAAGGGAGAGGCTGCCGATCGCAGCCTCTCCATATAAGAATGATTATCATTTTTATAAGCAATACCTGAAAATCTTATTACCCTGACCTCGAACTTAATAATAATAATTCTCCTCCGCGCTCTAGTAAAATCTCTGGAAAAATAGTTCTTATGTACTAAATACATCCGTTTCGTCAGGGTGTGACAGTTGTGGGTGCGGAATGTGGGCTATAAAATCATTGCACTAATAGCTTACCACTGCTGACGAGTATGCGAGTAGCACGTGGTAGAATTATTTTCATCTAAATGCGAGAATACGTGGTAATCAGTATGAGAGCAAATATGCCGAAACATATTCCGCAGGGAACGGCGGAACTAAGCGTTTATATAGATAAGCAGTTGAAGATGGATTTTAAATTGGCTTGCGTGGCACAAAATAAATCTATGAGCGAGATTATTGAGCAGTTAGTCCATGAGTGGCTTGAATCTCAAGCCAAGCAATCATTAAAAAACACAAAAGATGAGGGAACAGTATGACTAATGCACAACCAGAAGACATAGCAATTCGAGTTGACCGCGTGGAAGCGAGACTCGATAACTTGGTTGATATTGCTCGGAGTTTAGTCCAGAATGCTGAAATCCAGCAGCAAAATATTGCTCAATTAACGGTAACTACCGAGCGCTTAGTAACAGAAGCAGCCCAAGACAGGCAGCAGGCAGCCCAAGACAGGCAGCAAGCAGCCATTGATCGTCAAGAGTTCCGAACCGAAGTTCGGCGGATTTGGGAATATTTGCGCTCGCGCAATGGCGGCAGTAGTCCCCCAGCATGAGGAGGTTCATGTTACTTAAAGTAAAAAGTGGCAGTTTTAAAACCATAAAGTGGCAGCAGTCAAAAACCTAAGGTGTTCGTGTATTTGAGACATTTTAATGCGTTCCCCGAAGGGGTTGTCGAAGACATCGCTTGCAAATCATGTACAACGGGAAAATAAGTGTTCTAGCGCCCCTAGATCTGCCACTTTATTCTTTAAAAACTGCCATCTTATCCTTTAAGTAACACCATTTTTCGCGAATTTGGTTTACTGATCGGCAAACTTATTCTTTAAGTCACATTATTGTCCCACCGACACTTACTTCCACAACAGCACTGAAGGAAGTAAGTCATGCTCAGCCAATCTCAAGAGTTCGTAGCCGATTCCAGCTATTCCTCTGAAAAAACTAGGGTCGTAAACACCTCGAAAACAATCAGTTTTTTCAGATCGGCTGACAATCAACGAAGCTCTCTTTTGAGCCTCATCCAGTAATTTTGGGCGTAACAATTGGCAGGCTGCTACGAGAAGAAAATCAATATTGCCAAAGTTGCCACAGCAGAGATGGTCTACTTCCGATAAGCCAAAATGTTGCGTCGTTGTTAAAGCGGTTTCAATCTCCTGTCGGATTTCACTGGTATCGATAATGGCTAGGCTTCCTAGGCGGGCTAAACCAATTCCAGGTGCACCATGACACCATTTGGTCATGAAGGAAGGTTGTGGGAACCTGAAGTCAGGCCAGTTTCCGGTTGCTGTTGAAAAAACACTGCTCTCGTAGGCGATCGCTTCCAAGGCTGCTTCTTTAAATTTGACTTCGTCAGTGGTTTCATACAACCGCAACAAGGCGTAGGCAATGCCAGCAGCACCGTGGGAAAAGCCAGTCAGTAGTTTTCCGTCTAGGGTTTGCCAAGTTCGATAGCCCGTCTCACTCTTTACCCGGTTATTTAATAAATGATTACCAAGAACACTCGCCAACTCCAAAATTTCTGTATCAACAGTGGTTTCTACAAAAGCTAACAGTCCCAGAATCGCACCGGCACTTCCCGCCATAACGTCTAAATCTTGGTCAGCAAAAATCATCTCAGGTGTGAACAGCAAAGCAGCTTGTTTAGCATCTTGCAACAGATCTGGTTCATGCAAAAATTCACCGATCCGTACCAGCCCATAGATGATCGAACCCAAGCCTGTAGCGCCACCAATGCCTATTTTCTTAACTAGTTCTGGAGACTGAGAATCCTGTAGCCATTTGCGTACAGGCAGCAAAGCAGCTAGGGTTAAGTCACGAAATCCAGCATTCCCGACGACTTTTTCCAGTGCTGCTAAAAACAGCGCTACACCAATACAACCATTATACAGATCGTACCCCATCGGTTGAAATTGGCATCGCGCTTGCTGGGCGCTGTATCCTAAGGTAATCCAGTTGGCGCTACCGTCTGGGACGCGAATCGCCGATTTTTGTAAGTTAGTGGCGATCGCCATTGCCTGCTGCACCATCTCTACTGATGTTAAGGACACCACTTCATCGAGATTCAACTGGACTTCTTTCTGGAATGGTGATGAATAACTGTGTTCCTCAATCAGCAACGAACCCAGCGCTCCCCGAATAAAACCTATTTGTTGTGCCAAATCTTCTTGGCAAAGCTTGGAAAGACGGGAAACGACACCCTGAACGCCTGGTTGGCGAAAAAACTTCTCCAAGGTTTGATTGGGGTAGATAGTCAAACTATCGCTGTCAGCACGAGTTGTGAAATGGGGGATATCCAGTTGCTCTAGCGCCTGCTTTTCTGCCAAAAACAGTAGCCAACAATCAGGTTTTGAGTTGTATGAAAGTAGCACTCGACTCAAAAAGTCAAGCTGAATACTTCGCTCCACACCATCCCGCAGAAATTTGGGATTGAGGGTTTTTTCGATCATCAGACTGTAAACTATGGTGTTGCGCAACAGAAATCGTACCTGTTGATCGGCAAGGGCTTTCAAAGGACTATCTGGGGCAAGGATAGCTTTTCGGTATGCGATGAGGAATTGATACATTTGCCGAAACCCATCGACAATTTCCTCCACATAATCCTTGGACGAGAAATGAATACCATCCAAGTCAGGGATATTAGCTTTTGGTTGAGGTTTCACATCCTCATACCCCATCGCCATGCTGTCCGTGTTGATATGATGCCATTTCCGGACACGAACAGATGTCTGTTGCTCACGCACTTGCCCTAAGCCACTGACATCATAATTTGCCCCATCAGGACCGAATTGCCACTGTGGCAACAAACCAGTATCTAGCACTGAGTTGGAAACTCTCTCTTCTAGGTTAGGAGCAGCCCCTGTACCATCTCCTTGCTCTTCACTAAACTGAACTTGGGGATACATTAGCGTCTCCATATCCACCAGCACTGGATGTTCCCCACAAGCAATCAGATTGTCATCAGTGCAGTCTGTTGCCTGCAAGGTATAGACTACACACAGCAGCATTCCAGCCCGCTGGTAGTATCGCTCTAGCTCTTTTTTGTCAGAACAGGGTAAATGCTCTACAAACTCAACCCAGCCATAGGTAGAACGGTTGATGACTTTGAGGAGTTTAAACGGTAATGGAGTACCCCCCTCGATCCCCCCTCTTAGGGGGGAGGACAAGGAAGAATTTTTATATTGCTGATTTAACCAGGAAAGAAACTGAAAATATGCCTCTTCTATACCTAAATCCTTGGGTTTGTAAATCAGTTTTAACCCAGAGTCAAAGGTCAAGGCGATCGCCTTGCGTCCTTGATTGTGAGGGTCAGAAAGTGCTGGCTTGACTGTTACAACCTGCCTCAATTCAGCCTGGAAAGTTGTCTCAATTTCAGACCAGTCCGATGCCAATCTCTGGATAAATTCCGCTGTCGCATCCACCCAGAAATCAGTAAGGGTTGCGATTATTCTCGCTAACACGCTGTATTCCTGAAAGAATGACAACAGCTTGCCTTCCATCATGCCCTTAACAAACTTTTGATATTGTTCTGTGTTAGGACTGTCTAAAGATTGTTTACTTAGGCGGAGGAATTGGGTGTTGTGAAAAGAGCGAAAAATTGAAAATTCAGAGGCTATAGCCTGTGTGTAAACCCCAGATAATTGCTGTAAAAAACTGTGTTCTAAACTCCTGTGAGACTCTTCTGAAAGCAGTTGATAGCTAGATCCTGTTTGGGCAATTAATTTTTCTCTAGCTACCTCAATAAAACCCAAAAAAACTTCTTCAAAGGGAATGGGATGCTGGGGTTTTAAACACTTATACGCTTTTAGATTGTCTATCCCACTTTCTTGAGTAATCAAAGTAGTGGCATTGAGAGCTTTCTCTAAGGTGTCTACCCAGGCTGGGAAAACAGGAGTAGCTAGGCGTACAGAACCAAGTACAGGGCGCACTGTACTCAAATCCAGACCATCCCAGGCTAGGCGTTTCTCAAACAGTTCTGGGTTGCCTTGAGCGACAATTTTACACCACTTCTCCAGTTTGGCATTGATCTGAGTTTCACTGTCTTTACTTTCATTAGGTAGAAAATCAGGGTTCAGGCGTTCAGTAATTGTACTGGCTCGTTCAACAATCTTAACTAAATCTTTTCTTGAAACATGCATTTTTGGGAGTGTTGTTAGGTGCAGAAGTGTAGACGCAATCAACAATCGCGTGAGATGTTTGCTTATCGAGCGTAGGCTAGCGTTTTTGGTGTGGGTTCTTCTTCTAAACAGCCACTTTCAAGCAACAGATTAAGAGCCTGGAAAGTATTTTCAGACGGCACACCGAATAAATTGAACAATCCCACAATTTCTGCGACTGTCTTATCACCTTTTCGGATGACTTCTCCTAGCTCTCTTAGGTAATTTTGATGTCTAAACTTACGAGTCATAAATCTTGTCGAGAGATGAAAACCGTCTGCTTGTTTTTCGTATTGCATGTCATGACGGAACCGGATTAAATCATTGGATCTAACTGTGGGCGACATATGGTCGTCGAGCATTTTTTCGAGGATAGCTTTTAAATCATGAATGTCAGAAAAAGTTCCTTGAGCGAAAATGATGTAACCTAGTGGCCAACGATCGCTAGCTCGGCAAGGACTTATGAGTTTAACAGTGCGATCAACCATGTTAAACAGAAAACCTGTGACACAGGCAATAGTTCCTTGATCAGATAAATCATCTTCCTGGGATAATTGTTGTTCACCCAATTCTGCCTTTCTCTGATTTCGCTCTCGCAGTCTTCCGGCATTCGCCTTAAGCTTATCTGACTCAGGATTTTGAAGAGCTAATTTCACAAAAGCTAGCTCCTCGGCACTAAATTCTTCGTGAATTTGGTTTAACATTTTTAAGGAAAGAACAGAGAAGCGATTAAGCTTGCAACCCTTTTCTCGAGAGAGTTTCAGTAGCGATCGCGTGCGTTCTGGATTTCTTAAAGCAAGAGAGGTTGTTGTTTGGGGAAACTGTCCCAAAATTTCATGAAAATTGCTACAGAATTTTTCATAGTCTGGCTTGTCTAGAGGATCTGTTGCCCAATAACAAAAGCCCTCACCCGCAGATGGACCCAAGATTTCTTTAAGTAATTCCAGGACTTCACGCCATAACTTGGCATTTTCTGGAGTGTAAAGGAAGAGATCCGACAAACGTGGTGCTGATACACCGCAAAACCAGCAGCCAACTGAACACCCCTTGCTAAGTTCAACGGCAAAAGGAGCATGTACTATCCCATCTTGATAAGTTTTTTTGTACAGACTTTCATTCCGAGCAATTTGTCGCGATCGCCAAGCTTTAAAATTAGGATTTTTGGGAACAGCCGCTAGGAACTCTTCTTTGTAGCTTTGTTCAGAATATTTTTGATAAATTTTTAACGCTGGAGAAATGGTAGCTTCTTCTCCCTGCTGGCTAGCATATTCTGTGTCCCATAGCGGTCTAATTTCTTCAATATTGATTTTCAGGTTATAGCGAAAAGCTGCTTGTGTCGAGTCTGTAAAGACTTGCTTTCTAAAATCCGTATCTGCGTGCCATTTTTCAAAAAAACGTTTGATGTTATTCAGAATTGCAAATTCTTGTTCATTAATTTGTTTAAACATGCCATTTATTCCTAACTAATGTAATTAAATTTAGCCTCTGATTACTATTAAAAATGATCGGTGTCACAAACTAAGCAAAACAGAAGGAAATATAGACGAGAGTTACCAGTTGAGAAAGTCAGGAGTGACGATAACTCCTGACTTGTTAATTTTTTATTGCTAGTTTTTAACTAGCAATAAAATTCTGCAAAACTAGCACCTGCCAGTACCAAAAATCCATTCATTGTTGGAATATTTGATAAAACCACCTGACCCACCAGCGACAGCCTCTAGAGCTTCGTCAGACAACTCTCCTTCAGCTTCCAGGTCAACAGGCTTTACAGGAAGCACAATATAAAGAGTTGTGGGGTTTTCTTCTAGCACCCTCACTTCAATGTTGTCTGGAATTGGAGTTCCGAATTCTTTGGAAATAGTCGCCTTGGGATTACTCAGCAGATCTTGCTTGAACGCTTCATCTTTCCAGGACTTGGCAACTAAATCGGCTTCAAATTCTTGACGGCTTTTATTTTCAGGCATGATACTTTCTCCTTAAAAATCAGTTGAAGAATCAACTTTTTTAAATATACTGCAATCATTGAATAATTCAATTCATATAAAGTAAGTTTTGTTCAGATGTTAATTCAGGAATACAAAAATAATAAAAAATATATTTTTTTTATAAGCAACTCCTCAATTTTTATGAGTATCTCTATATTGTCGCCAGTTAAAATTATGACTACATTGGGGTAAGCAAATAACTCAAGCGGTTCTGAAAACACCGCGAACTAGTATAAACAACAAAGCCAACTGCACGCACAAAACGTTGAAACCCGGTTTTTTAAAGAAACCGGGTTTCTGATGCCTGACAAATTTACAACTGAAATAGGATTACTATAGTAGAGAACATCAAGACAAAGTTTGTAGTTGCGCTTTAGCGCTAAAGCGCAACTACGAGCAATTTAATTTACAAGTAATTGCCCGAACTTAATATTATTTTCTGTAGGTTTTTTCCACAGTATTATCCAAGAAGGTCGCAACATGAATGATTCCATACAATTTAGCGTTGCCTTAGTTATAGTCTGCTTACTACTACTAATCTTATTGTGGTTACCTGATATACTCAGGCGTGAATAATCAGGTAACGATCGCAACTCAAACAAGGGAAACTCCCATCAATCTAATTGCCTTGCTACCAGTCGAGCAAATAACCCCCCTTGTTTAACCAGTTCCGCATACGAACCCACCTCCACCAAATGCCCTGCTTCAATCACATAAATCCGGTTAGCATTGCGGATGGTACTAAGGCGGTGGGCAATGACTATGCGGGTGGCATTTAACTTGTCTAGACTCTCCGTGACGATCGCTTGCGTGCGGTTGTCGAGAGCACTGGTTGCCTCATCCATCAAGATAATTTTCGGCTTTAACAAGATGGAACGAGAAATCAGCAGCCGTTGCCTTTGTCCCCCCGAAAGATTCATCCCACCCTCACTAATCACAGTGTGCATTCCCATGGGCATTTGCTCAATATCCTCAGCAAACCCTGCCATTCGCGCTGCCTGCCAAGCTTCATCCATCGTTACCAATGCGCCGCAGGTGAGGTTCTCAAACAAAGAGCCAGAGTTAATGCGACCGTTTTGCAGCACCACACCTAACTGCCGTCGTACAGCCTGGATATCTAGTCCCGCAATATCTTGACCATCGTAATACACAGTTCCACTAAGCGGCGTCTCAAACCCCAATAACAACCGAAATACTGTTGATTTCCCACTTCCTGAAGGACCAACAATCGCCACAAATTCCCCTGGTTCTGCATAAATACTTACATCATCGAGGATCAAGGGTCCATCCTCACGGTAGCGGAAGGTGATGTGTTCTAGGGCGATCTTACCCGTCAAGCGACCAGGGTCGGCTTTATTCAAGTCAGATTCCGGACTTCCCTGTACAATCGGCTTGGCTCGCTCCCACAACGGCACAATCCCCAAAATGTCAGTCAAGGTATTGCTCAAGTCAGTCACACCAGAAAGAAAAGTCCCAAACGCCGCATTAAATGCCAAAAACGTTCCCATGTTTAGCCCAACAATGCCCCCTTTAGCCTGAGCCATCTGCATAAACATAATTGCAAACCAAAAAAGCAGCACAGAACTCACCAAGGGCAGCGCTTCGTTAAACACGGAAACACTATCATGAATCCGTTTGATACCAGCTTTAAGTTTGGTTCGCTTGCTGTACTTTTTCGCCCAAGCCGCGAACGCCCGCCCTTCTGCCGCAGCTACCCGGAGCTTTGATACCCCGTTGATCAGTTCCACGGTTAGCCCGTTAATTTCACCATCCACGGCTTCCTGCTGCCGATCTTTGCGTACCAATAGTGTGCTAGAGGTAACTGTAGCAATAGCTGCTACCAGGGTTAAACCCATTCCCACGAGCGCCAGTTGCACACTGTAAACAAACATCAACCCTAAGTTCAACAGGGAAAAGACCGAACTCAAGAGAGTGCGTTGTGTTGCACCACTGAGTTTGCTACGAATATGAGTGACTGCCAACAGGCGAGTCAGCAGGTCACCAGAAGAGTAGCTGCGAAAAAACGCAGGCTTAAGACTCAGCAGTCGATCCCAAACTGCTGGCTGTAGGGCAGCATCAGCAGCGTTTTCAACCCGCAGCGTCAGAATTCCCTGGCTCATCTGAAACGCGGCTTGTCCCACAGCAGCGGCAAACAACGCCATCCCAATTTGCAACAACTGAACGCGATCGCTGTCAGGAATCGCATCATTGACCAAAATTGCCGTCGCCTGGGGCGTGACCATCCCCAGCAGTGTTCCCAGCATCCCCAGCAGGATCACACCCACAAGCTCTTTTTCATGTCCCCCGATCCCAAACTGAAACAGTTGAGTGGCGTTGTGAAGTAATATCGGCAACGGTCGATAGAACATTTGGGCTGACGGCGATAGCGTCTGTGCCACCGCTTCAGTCACCAGCGTCTGGGTTCGCTGTACTGGGTCAAACAAAATATAACTCTTGCCTTGTGGCAACAACGCCACAGGGCTTTTGTCTGACTCAGTATATGCCAATAGGGGACCGTGCTCCTCTCGCCACCAATCCCCTAGCAGTAGCACGCGACGAGTCCGAAATTGTGACGCCCGCGCGATCGCATCCAATGGGTCGATGACCCGACTGAGGTCTTCCGATTGGGCAGGAGGACGAATCGTGATTCCCATTGCCCGACCCACAGCCCCAGCGGCGATGAGCAGCGAAGTTCCCTCTTGAAAAAACGCAGCTTTTTGGGGATGCAACACTGTGGTAAGCTCTCCCAAAGCCGTCTCCGTCACCTGACGGTTCAGCTGCTGCCGTTCCTGAAAAAGGCGAAATTCCTGCTCTTTTTTCTTAATAACCAGTAAATTCAAGTAGTAGAAGAAATAGGTGTGCAACCTACCTAAACTGGTTGGTATTTGCTCAAGGTTTTCCAGTTCGGCTGTGGCGTGTACATGCAGTTCTACCAAATCCTCCGCCTCCAGCCACATCCCAGAGGCTAGGGGAAAGACTACAGACGTCGCCTCTAGCCGCAGTTCCTCAATTCCCATCCACCGAACACTGCTATCAGCCAAATGCACCCAAACGACCTGTTCTGCAGAAGATGAGAGTACATGTCCCTTCTGTAAGGAAAAGTAGCGCGACTTACCAATCTGCTCCAAATTCATGGGAACTTGCAGTTGATTGCTACTGATAAAATCGCCCAAGTGTTTGAGCCAGCAGTCTAAAAAAGCGATAGCATCATTGTCAGCGACTGCAACCAGATCGGCAAAATCTGACATGGGTAGTGGCGATAGTTCTGTTGTTTCGATCGCCACCGCCAGAATACCCCATTGCTCCCACAGTGATGCGCCGAACAAAGCCTCGCCTGCACTAACACTAAACAGATAGCGGCGATTGCCCTTTGGTTCTCCCTCCTCAACCTTGGTTGCAAACAGTGCGAGTGTGCCGGACTGAACCACCCAAACCATCTGGGAGTCATCCAACAGCAGTGGTTCATTACCTTTAACGCGGCGTAGTTCCTTAGCAATATCCAATTCCAGCATAGCTTGCTACTTCCTTATCCCTGTTCACTACTTGTCAAACGGGTATATGTCCCTCCGAGCTGGCGTAACTCCTCATGAGTACCTCTTTGCACCACTTTGCCACGCTCTAGAACAATAATTTCATCGCAATCTCGAATCGTACTCAGTCGGTGAGCTACGACAATACAAGAGCAACCGCGCCGTCGCAGGTTCCGATCAATAATCAGTTCTGTTTCTGCATCAAGAGCACTTGTTGCTTCATCCAGTACCAACACCGCTGGATTCCTGACCAAAGCCCTGGCAATTTCTAAGCGCTGGCGCTGTCCTCCACTCATGTTCGTCCCCCCTTCCAAAAGCTGGGCATCATATCCCCCGGGCATATTCTGGATGAGATCGTGAATCACCGCGTCATGGCATGCCTGCACCAAATCTCCTTCTGGTACAGTTGCATCCCAAAGAGTGAGATTTTCCCGAACTGTCCCAGCAAACACAAATATATCTTGCTCAACCATTGCCAATGAATTGGCGAGGATAGAGCGGGAAATCTGGCTTCGGGGTACGCCATCCAAGAGAATTTCCCCCGACCAAGGCGTGTAAAGACCCGTGACGAGCTTAGCAACTGTGGACTTGCCAGAGCCACTACCTCCTACAAACGCAACTCGTTGACCAGGCTTCACTGTCAAGCTCAAGTTCTCAATCAAGGGGGAATCCAAGCGGTTGTAGCCAAAGGTGACGTTACGCAACTCAATGTAGCCTTGTAGTTGAAACGAGTCTTGCCTAATATTCAGCAGTTGATCCCTGTTGTTGATGCTGCCATCAACCTCAGAGTCAATGGGGTTCTGGAGAACATCATCGAGTCGGTTTAAGTCCGCCTCTAGCTCTTGCAATGTACTGCCGAAATTGACAAGATTGTTAACTGGGTGGAGGAATGCGATCGTCAGAGCCTGGTAGGCGATCAGCATCCCGATACTTAAACTGCCATTGATCACCCGGAAGCCGCCGACAACCAAGATAGACGTTGTAGTCAACGCCATCAAAAACGTGGGTAATATGGACAGGATTTGGCTGGGTAGCGCCAATTCTTGCTGGGCGTTGAGCATTTTGGCATAGTACCCAGCAAACTTAGAAAACAAGTCAAACTCTAAGCCACTGGCTTTGACCGTTTCCATTGATTGGATGCCGCCAATAGCAACGCCAGAGACCTTGCCGCCCTCTTGAGCGAGCTTCATGTTGGCATCGACACGGTTACGCGATAAATATTGCAGGGCAAAGAAGTTTAATGCCGCGAAAAAAATGGCTACGAGCGTCAATACCCAGTCATACACGATCATAATCAGAGCGTAGAAGACCATCATCAACGTATCGATCGCTGTCGTGGCAAGTCGCCCTGAGAGAATATCCGCAACCTTGTCATTGAGTTGACTGCGACTGCTGATTTCACCCGCGAACCGCTGGGCATAAAACCCCATCGGCAAGCGCATAGTATGCCAGAGAAACTGTCCTGACATCGTCACCGACAGCTTGGTCATCAGCCGCCGCAAATAGAAAAGCCGCATCCGTGCGAGAATTCCTTGGCTCGCTGCAGCGAACAGCATCACCAATAGCAAGGGTCGTAGCCAGTCTTGACGGTTTTCGACGAGAATTTCATCGACAAAGACTTGGGTAAAAGCTGGTATAGCCAGACGCGGGATGGTAAGGAGTAGCCCCGCCAACAAACAAAATCCAATCGCCCCACGGGAGCTTTGTAGACGGGAGCTTAATGCCGAGACAATGCTCTTTTTTTTGCCAGCCTTCTGAAAATCTGGTCCCGGCTCCACGATCAAGACGACACCGGTGTAGGCTTGATCGAACTCCTCTAGGGCAACACTTCTGCGACCTGAGGCTGGATCATTAAGATAGACGCGGTTTTTAAAGAACCCCTCCACCACCAAAAAGTGGTTGAAGTTCCAAAAGACAATATAAGGAGGGCGATAGTCTTTCAGGGCTTCTAAGGGCTTTTTGAACCCTTTAGCCTCTAACCCATAAAGTCGGGCTGCTTTTAGCACATTAGAGGCTTTGCTGCCATCCCGCGAAACTCCACACTCGCGAGTTTGAGATTTTTGATTAAGTCTTTGAAGCCCCTTAGTAGCAGTTCAACGTCGAACCGCTCGCGGATCACACGGGAAATATCGTTCAATTTAACACTTGAAGGAACTAAGTAGATACTACTACGGGCATTCGCTTGTTCTTTGAGTACAGATGTAACATCATAGGCGGCATCAGCGATCGCACAACGATTCCAAAGGAAATCATTGAGGGTAAGTTTTACCCGTTGTTCTTCCAAGCCAAACAAGATGTGAATGCCAGGTGATTGAACGTCGCTGTCAACTATGCCAACCCGATTGCCTTTGCAGGCAATAGCTGTAGCAATATTGGCTGTTGAGTTTGACTTGCCAGTGCCACCTCGATACGAGTGAATAGAGATAATTTTTGACATAGTGAGTATTTCCACTGCTAACTGTTAATGCAATCAGTTCAACACTCAAACAGGTGTTACCTAAATGAAATAAGCAGAACTCTTGAGCTGCACTTACCCATAGCCATTCTTTCAACCCCAGCCAGACCAAGAGGACTTATCTACTTCACTTCCCAACTTATCACTCTCTATTTAAATCATTAAGTGAGAAAATGGCAGAAAAGGTGATAACTTGAGGTGATGAAACAGTAAGCATTCAGCTATTAGCAGTCAGCGGTCAGTATCAAGAACACGTGCGAGCTGTGAATTCGTAAATCTTATTGGTGGCGTCAATCAGATTGATGAAAGCGGTCTTGCTGATAGCTGACGGCTGAATGCTTACGATAAAACAGTAAGACTTTCATTGCTGTCGGTTCTCAACTTGTTGATAAGAGAGGCGGTCGCGATCAAAGGTTTTGCCAGATTCTATCGCACAAAGTTGAGTCGATTTCAACTTATTCACACCCGGTATCTCGTCTTGCCAAACCGTGGGCCAAGAAAAGTCATAGTCACTTAAAGTAATATTAAGTTGACTAGATAAGTTAATGAGATTTTGAGGTCCATAGCCTGGTAAGGCAGAAAACTTTTCTCGAAGTTTTAACATAATTCGATTTAGTTTACATTCAATATCCTGATAGCTTTGACTAAGAGTTAGCACTTGCTCAGCAATGGAAAGCAAAATCGGACAATTTTGACTTTCTCTAACATAGCCTTTGGTTTGGGCTTTGATCAGGGCGTGACTCATAAGCAAGGATATCTCTTCCGCCAAGATTTGATTACAAACCTGCTCAATGAAGCGTTCAGTCACGAACTCCATGACTATGGGTTGCAGTGTAAAGTTTGGCAAACTTTTCTCCATGAGCGTAGGCGTAGAGTTGTCGATCAGACATCGCCGTTCCAAAGACATCAGGGCATCTGGTAGCTTGTGTTTATCTCTAGGTAAGAAAAGGTCATCTCGAAGTTCTTGAAGCGAAACTGGTTCTTGATGAATCGCTAACCAATACATAACCGACTGCTCTAAATCTGATAAGCGATTGAACTGACAATTTAAAAGTTCACGAATATCATCAAAAATCATTGTGTCTTGTTTCCGGAACTTGATAAATTCGCAAAGACTACTACTAAACAAATTCTCAACTACTGAGGCAACTATCTTGAGAATAAGTGGATTACCAGCATAGTGTTTTATGAGTAAATTCCATTCCTTCTCTGAGCCAGAAAACAAACCCTTGTCCTCAAAAATTGCCCGCCCTTCTGCTTCCTTTAGACCGCATAACCTTAAAGAGCGAACTGGTAGTCTTTCTCCTTCAAGTAACTCAAATTTTCGCGGTTTTTCCTGAGAAGTCAGTATAATGGTACTTTGATGGTCTACTTCTCCCACTCGTTGCCAAAGTAGATCGTACTTCTCGGATCTTTGGCGATCGGTGAAAACGTTGTCATAATTGCTGAGAATACTCTCCACACGATCTAGAACTATTAGGCAGCGTGAATCTCGCAAATAATCGATGAGTCGTGAAATCCGACCTTCTACACTCTTGGGTAACTCAACTTCAGTTTCTTGCTGATTGGACAGGAAGCTGATGAGGTCTGCTAGGAGGTCTTCGATAGGTGGAGAATCATGCAGCGATCGCCACCAAAGGTAATCAAACTTCCCCTGAATCTGTCTAGTTAACTTACAACTCAAAGCCGTTTTGCCAATTCCCCCCATTCCAAATATGCCTATCAAGCGACAGCACTCCTGCTCAATCCACTTTTCTAAGGTTCGCAATTCTTCGGTACGCCCATAAAAAACAGAGATATCCATCGCTTCTCCCCAATTTTGACAAACTTTCACAATTGGTGGCGCATCCGCTACTTCACCATTCGCTTCTGTTAAGTTATTTTTTGAAGTCAGCGGCTCGTTACCATTCTTAACTTGGGTGTTGAGAAATTCAGTTTGGTCACGAAGAAAATGCCGTCTGAGGATAGATTGAAAATTATTTTTGGTAACTTCCTCATTGAAACTCAAAGAAAGTAACTGCCAGAGTTTATAGCCAACAGCTTTAATGTATTCAGGACTGTAACCATAGGTTATGGCACACTCCAGATAAGACTGCCCTTGCCAAGAAGCACGAAACACTATCTCCTGAACATGATTAAGGTGCTGTTGCGGGAGATATTGATCTACAAAAGCCAACGCTTGTTCGATCATCATGATTTACCCCCTAATATTCACATATAAATACTGTTGTTTTTATCGACTGTAAAGGGAATAACCTATGACTGCCTTTAGTTTAAGCAAAGAAGCGTAAAGAGCTTCTTTGCCACTGGCGTCAAGGAATAGTGGCATTGTGGCATTGCCACAATCTTGTGGGTGCATCTCACTTTTGTAGGTATAAGTTGAACTTCAAACTGAAGTTGCTGCTTTTCGGATTCTTTCCCAAATATTTTTGAGATGCTTCCAATCTCGTTTTTGGTCTCTCATTTTTCGACAGTTGTCTCTCCAAGGCGAGAAGCCAAATGAGAATAGCCTTCTCCTGAAAATTCGTGCCATGTTAATGTTTTAAGACAACCAATGACAAAGGCAGTGTAAAAAACTTATTTTCGCCAGAATACTTGTATATATTAAAACTCCGTATATCTTTTGTTTGTGAAAATGTCAAATCGTTAACTTAAGCGCCTTATTACACAGTGTTAATGGGTATAAAGCCTAAGTAAGATTTAAACGAATATAGAATATAGTTACTATGCTTTACTTGTTACTGAATCTTGCTCATAAGAAAAAGTTAGAAAAAGTTAGAAAAAGTGATAAGTTTCTGAAAAAGCGATATGAAAGGTGACGCAGCTCAAAAAGCACCCCAACAAGGGGTGCGATTCGTTTTGCTAAACTTTTCTAAAAACGAAAATACTATGGCTTGTTTAACATAATACTATCTTCAAGCAACGCCAAAATTAAATATATTTACTTAAAACGTCGCTTGCTTCTAGCAGCCACTGCTTTGCGTTTTCGCCTTTCTATGGGTGTTTCAAAGTGCCGATGATACTTAACGTCGGCAAGGATTCCCGCTTTAGAAACCTGGCGTTTAAACCGACGTAAAGCTGAATCTATTCCTTCATTGTCTCCTAAAACCACTTGAGTCATTCTGGCTTTTTCCTCAACTCGACATTTCCCATTTTGAGATCTCCTTATGCCTCCAAAACAAAGGATTTTTGGGCTGTTTCAGCCATGTTTTCGGACACTTGCTACGCAGTGCACTCGTTGCTAGAGATTATTTTAGCCCACGACGGTTAAAATCGCAGGCTCACTGAAAAGTCAGGGGAAATGAGAAAGTACAAGAATTAAAAATTAAAAATGCACTCATTAAAAATTTTTAATTCATTTGTCCTCCTCATCCTCTTTTTTGATAGCAAGAGCCAGTTGATACAGATGACGCCTATTAAGGGAGGTGACTTTTGCTAACTGACGGCTAGCTTGCGATCGCGATATTCCTTCACCGATCAGCTTGGACAACTCTGCTTTCAACTCCAAATCTGAAAGCTGCGGTAACTCAGGTGGATTTCCAGCTACTACTAAAGTATATTCACCTTGCGGTTCGCGCTCACGATAGTGGGAGATTGCGTCTGCGATCGTCCCCCGCCAAAATTCCTCATACAATTTAGTTAACTCCCGCGCCAGTACAATTTGGCGCATCGGTCCCAAAATTTCTGCTAAGTCTTGTAAAGTTTCCCGCAAGCGGTGGGGAGACTCGTAGAAAATTAATGTCCGGGATTCGGTTTTCAGAGATTCTAAGTGTTCTCGCCTTGAGCTAGCTTTGTGCATCAAAAATCCTTCAAAGACAAAGCGATCCGTTGGTAGTCCGGCTGCACTTAAAGCCGTAATAACTGCGCTAGCACCAGGAATTGGCACTACTGGTATTCCAGCCTCTACACAAACTTTAACCAGTTCATATCCAGGATCGGAAATTCCCGGCACACCCGCATCGGTGACTAGGGCGATCGCCTTACCATTACAGAGTTGCTCTAATAATTCCGGAATGCGGCTGCTACGATTGTGGTCGTGGTAACTCACTTGGTTTGTCTTAATTTGAAAATGCTGCAGCAGTTTCCCTGTGTGACGCGTGTCTTCCGCAGCAATCAGATCCACCGTTTGCAGAATTCGCACAGCCCTGAAGGTCATATCTTCCAAGTTGCCAATTGGCGTTCCAACAACGTATAGTGTTCCTGGTTTTGAATTTGTCATGTTTTAAAGATGTTAGTGGTTAGTGGTTAGTTGTTAGTTGTTAGTTGCTAATTGCTAATTGCTAATTGCTAATTGTTAAAAGCCATTAGCCACTAACTACTAACTACTAACTACTAACCACTAACCACTAACTACTAACAATGACTAAATGTGGTTTATTTGTCGGTTTAGTAACTTTGGATCTAATTTACCTTGCTGAATCTCCACCCAAGAATAATCAGAAGATTGTCGCTTCTGACTATACTGTCGCAGCAGGTGGTCCAGCGACAAATGCTGCTGTGACTTTCAGCTATTTGGGTAATCAAGCTACTGTATTGGGTGTGGTGGGTTCTCATCCGATGACGCAATTGATTAAAGGAGATTTGGCGAGTTATAGAGTCGCGATCGCTGACTTGGATCTCAGCAATACTCAAGCACCACCTGTCTCTTCTATTATTGTCACCCAAACGACAGGGGAACGGGCTGTGGTTTCCATCAACGCTGTCAAAACTCAAGCAACCTGCGAATCTATACCGTCTGAAATTTTGCAAGATGTTGATATTGTGCTAATTGATGGACACCAGATGGCTGTTGGAATTACTTTAGCCCAAATGGCGTCGGCTAAGAATATACCAGTTGTCATTGATGGTGGTAGCTGGAAACCAGGATTTGACAAAATTTTGCCTTTTGTAGATTACGCCATTTGTTCTGCTAATTTTTATCCTCCTGGTTGCCATACTAGGGAAGAGGTTTTTGCCTTTCTCAGTAGAGTTGGCATTGGGAACATCGCCATCACTCACGGAGAAAAACCCATTCAATACCTCACCCACGGTAAATATAGCTTTTTAGATGTGCCAAATATTCACCCCAGAAGTGCTAAGGACGGTTCCCTTCGTGCGCAACTGTCTGGTGTTGTTGATACACTAGGAGCTGGAGATATTTTCCACGGTGCTTTTTGTCATTATATTTTAGAGGAAAATTTTCCAGATGCCCTCTCGCTGTCAGCTAAAATTGCCACTTTATCCTGTCACTTTTTTGGCACACGCCGCTGGATGGAATTTTAATTTAAAAAAATAGGTCTTTGGGAACGATCGCCTATGACTTACCCAAGTTCATCTCGAATATTGGTATTGCTAACTGCATTAATTACCACTCTGACTATAGCCAGTACGCCATCGGTTGCTCAGAAGACGCAGATTGAGCAATTGCGGTCAGGCGATCGCTTAGAGTATCAGGGTGTGCAGTGGCAGGTTCAAGATTACGGCACTTACAAAGACCCCCAGGGCTATCAGACCCAAGAGTGGCTGCTTTCATCCACAAACAGTCAAAAATGCTATTTACAGAGAGAATACAACCCAATAGAGTCCACTGAACCAATTCACTGGTATTTCGCCGAGGAAATTTCTAATCCCCAAGTCTTGAAGCCAGGTGAAAGCGCCAATCTCATTCCTAGTGTGTGGCAGAAGATGCAGGACGCAAAGACTCCAGAACGAGAACTACAGGCTTTGAATCGTAGCTACTTGTTCGATTTCCAGACCAAAGGTACTTACAGCGACCACGATGGTTCACTACCTCGGATTACTTGGGATTATTGGGACAAAGCCCATAGGTGGAATTTAGAACTAGAAGCATTTCCTAACCAGGAATTGCACGTCTATTCCTCCCAAGAGGTGAAGCCAGAGGCATTTCGTACCTTGCCATCGGCTGAAAATTCCCAGAAACTTCCCCTAGGACAAGCAATTTTGGCGACATCCATGATATTTGGCGGCATTGTCATGATGCACTACGGTTCGAGGCGAGGAAACACATAAAGATGGCAATTTCTTTATTTGTTAGCAAGCGTTGTGATGGTTTGGCATTTTACATCAATGGCCAATTGCAGTTTGATACAGCTGATGAAGCTATTTATCATGAACTGCTAGTCATTCCCGCCGTTGCCTTAGCAATTAAACGATTTGCCGATACTGAACTCCGCGTTCTTATTTGTGGTGGCGGAGATGGTTTAGCAGCAAGAGAGGTGTTACGTTTTCCCCAAGTCCGTCAAATTGATTTGGTAGACCAAAGCCCGGAGGTTTTGCAACTTGCTGGAACTGTCTTTAAAGCCTTCAATCGTGGCAGCTTAGAAAGCGATCGCTTAACAGTATACACAGAAGAAGCCTTGAGCTTTGTCTCAAAACTGCCCGACTGTAGCTATCATGTGGTAATTTGCGATTTTACCTATCCCACAACCGCAGCCGAAACAAGTATCCACAGCCAAGAATGGTATGACCTGGTGCGGCGCATCCTATTTCCAGAAGGCATTTTGAGTATCAACGGTGTATCGCCAGAAACCACCACCAAGGCTTTTTGGTGTTTGTACCAAACACTGTTAGCTGCCAGACTAAGTGCCAAACCCCTCCAGGTTGTCATTCCCTCGTTTGTGCAGCATTGTCACGGCATTTGGGGTTTCTTTCTCGCTTCTAGTGTAGCTCTCTGTGCCTCGGAAGTCCAGGCAATGCCTCTGCCAGAGAATCTGCAATTTCTCACCCCATCCCATCTACAGCAAGCTTTTATATTTGACCAAGGAATCGCCGCCGCCCGTCACCAGCTAACAATCAACACTCTAGACTGTCCACAGTTGTTTTACTACATGCTAAATCCTGATGCCTCTGGAAGTGTCCAAAAGTTGGGAGAAACAGTAAATTTTCTAGAGAGTCAGGAAATTGGTACAGGTCAAATCGGGTTAAACAATCCCTTCTCGCTGGTTTCAGTCAGCCATTCGTGGCTATCCCAAATGCCTCAATCTCTGCAAATTATCCAGGGGAACTCACCACCCAACCTCGACATTAGCCGATTGTTGCCAGTACAACATCTTGCTCATAGTCCCCAGATGAGCGCTGAGTGGTTAAGCTATACTCAAAAGCTTGTGGGCACTGTTGACATATCGCGGTTAGCCAAAGCACTTGACAAGCGTACAAAAGAACTGCCCCCGGATTTTCGGGGCAGTGTGCATTTTGCCGTCACCGCTCAAAAAGGGAAAAATCCACCCCTTCAGTTGCTTGGCTTTGAGCCTATATTTATTATCATAGTAGCAGTAATTATGTTAATTGCCAATTTGTCCTCGCGAGACTCTGCGTTTGGCAAGGGCAATAGTGATAACCGTCAAGTAGATATGTTAATTGCCAATTTGTCCTCGCGAGACTCTGCGTTTGGCAAGGGCAACAGTGATAACCGTCAAGTAGAGTCTAATGGCGGCTGTAATCTGATTCTGATTTTAGGCTTAATTTTGACTACAGGCGGAGGCATATGGTTATTGGTGCTGTTATTTGAATATTTTACAAAATGAAAATTTGTAAATGAGGCAGTAGTTAGCTAAATGCGCTTACGCAGTTCTCAATCCTTAACCATACAGATATTAGATCGGGCAGAATATAGTCAGTGGGATGCCTTAGTCAAAGCAAACTCCTGGGGGTGCTTTATGCAATCTACCGCTTGGGCTGATTTTAAGGAATTGGAAGGGTATCAAACTTTTCGCTATGGCTTATTTACCAGACAGAAATTAGTCGGTGGCTGCATTATCTATTTTTACCCTCACGTGAGTGAAGCCAAACTGTTGTTATCTCCTGGCGGTCCCATCTTGCCAGAGAAATTGCTCAATCAAGGGTTAAAGCTGTTAGTTGACCATATAGAGCGGTGGTTGGCACCACAGTTGGGGGCAATTGCCCTGCGGATTGAGCCACTTTGGACGCACAAACCTCAAGGCTTCTCTGAATTTGTTCGCTCCCCCGCAGACTCAATTACCTCGGAAACGCTGTTGATTAATTTACAACCAACCCTAACTGAAATCATGGCGGCGATGAAGCCAAAGGGACGGTATAATATTCGCTTGAGTATCCGGCATGGAGTTGAGACTAAATTTACCAGTGATCCGCAAGTCATTCCACTGTTTTACGAGATTTTTCACGAAACAGCGCAGCGTCAGCAATTTTTTAGCGAACCCTATAGCTTTTTCATCAACCTCTGTCAAATCTTATTCGCTGCCAACTCGGCAGAAATTGGCTTTGCCATCTGGCAGGGGCAAGTTCTGGCAGCTATGCTGGTTGTGTATTGGGGTGAACGTGCTACATATTTATATGGTGGACGAAGATCAACCCATCCGGAAGTGATGCCAGCCTACGGACTGCATTGGGCAGCAATGCAACAGGCAAAAATGCGCGGTTGCAAATTTTACGATTTCTATGGTTTCACACGCAACCCCAACCATGCCTATGCTAAATTTTCCAACTTCAAGCGTCAGTTTGGCGGCATTCCGACTACAACCATTGGTGCTCAAGATTATATTTTTTACGAGCGCTTGGCTGATACGCTAATTGAAGTACTGCGATCGCAGACGGGGTATGTATGGGATTAAACTAGCACAAATATCTTGTACTAAAACAGCTACTTACAATCTTTACGGGGTAAATCCCTTCGTTACTCACCGATGAACAGGAGTATACAAAAATATTTTTTGACACCCTGGAGGACAAGGCGACGTGTGCCTCCCTCTCTGACAGGAAGTCACTTACTTGCTGATTTGTACGGAGTAAACCCTTCATTACTTGTGGATGAGCAAGAACTTATGAAAATGCTTTTTGATGCTCTCGTCCGGGCTAATTTTCATATCATCAATCAACTGAGTTACAAATTTCCCAGCGGAGGAGCAGGTGTGACAGGAATGTTCTTGCTCTCTGAATCCCACGCCACATTTCACACATACCCGGAACGAAACTACATGGCTGTGGACATCTTCTCATGCGGTCAAGCAGATCCACAGACAGCTCTATCTATCGTCATCGAAGTTCTTCAACCACACTTCTTTAAGACCAAGATCCAAAGACGTGGCAACGACTTTTGCCGCCCTTTGGTCTGTCGGCAAAGTTGAATTTGATCGGACGGGCGATCGCAAAGTTGATGCTGAAAACTATGGTCGGATCGGGGTTTTAGTGGAAGTTCGACCCGCGCCTCAAAATAAATATGGTTATGAATTTGGGCTGCTTCCACGATATTCTTTACGTAGCAAGGCTATTGAAAATCACATTGTTACCCCTATATTACAGGAACATTCATGAAAGACTTACAAGAAATACTGACAATAACTCGTTCTGTCGGTTGGGAAGCAGCAGAATTACTGCGGTCTTACTATCATGAGACTGGCGATCGCAACTTAGAGGTGAAATATAAACAGGATGAACCTGTCACCGTTGCGGATGTAGCTGTGAATGAATTTATTTTGGAGAAGCTACAAGCGGCTTTGGGCAATGAAGATTTTGCTTATATCAGTGAAGAAACCTACAAATTACCAGAAGTTAAGCGCGCCATTCCTGAATGGGTGTGGATAATTGACCCTTTAGATGGCACACGAGACTTTATCGAAAAAACTGGGGAGTATGCGATTCATATTGCTTTGGTGCAGGAAACACGCCCAGTACTAGCAGTGGTAGCAGTACCAGAGGCACAGAAGTTGTACTATGCGACCAAAGGCGGTGGTGCGTTTGTAGAAAATAGCGATGGAACAGTACCCATACAGGTGTCGTTACGGGAACGGATAGAGGATTTTTGCGTAGTAGTTAGTCGCAGTCATCGAAATAAAAGGTTAGACTACCTGCTGCAACAACTACCGTGTAAAAATCAGAAAGCTGTTGGTAGTGTGGGTTGCAAAATTGCCACAATTGTTGAACAGCAAGCAGATCTATACATTTCCCTTTCTGGCACGTCTGCACCAAAAGATTGGGATCTAGCCGCCCCAGAATTAATTCTTACAGAAGCGGGTGGTAAGTTCACCCACTTCGACGGTACGCCTTTGCAGTACAACACAGGTGATGTAAACCAATGGGGTGGTTTACTGGCTAGTAATGGTCAATGTCACGAAGAACTTTGTCAGGAAGCAGAGAGAATTTTGGCAGAGGTAGATAATATCAATGCCTCTAGCGGTTAGCGATCGTGCTAGATACGGACCGCGCTTTTTTGTAATCTTCAATTGCGCCACTATAATCTTTTATTTTAGACCGAGCATGACCTCGGCTGATATAAGCTGTGGCATCATTTGGATTGAGATGCAGAGACTGAGTGTAATCTTCAATTGATTCCCTGTAATCTCCCAGCTTAAAATTGGCGATCGCCCGATTGAAATAAGCTTTAGGATCGTTGGGATTAAGCTGTAGAGATTGGGTATAATCTGCAATTGCGCTGCTGTAATCTTCCTGTTCCAAATAGGCGTGTCCTCGCCTAAGATAAGCTGCGACATCATTAGGATTCAGATGTAGATACTGGGTATAATCTGCAATGGCGTCACTATATTCTTTTAGTTTATAGTGAGCATAACCTCGGCTATTATAAGCTGTAGCATCATTGGGATTTATCTGTAGATACTGAGTGTAATCTGCAATTGCTTCGCTGTAATCTTCCTGCTCTAAATAGGCGTCACCTCGATTCAGGTAAGCTGTGGCATCATTAGGATTAAACCGCAAAAGCCGAGTATAATCTTCAATTGCGCTGCTGTAATCTTTGAGATCCAAGTAGGTATAACCTCGACTAAGATCAATGACATCAGTGGGGTTGAACTGCGCAGACTGAGTATAATTGATAACATCTTTCCGTTCGCCTAAGTCAGAGCCATGATTAAGCAAATTTATATCGGCTTCAGTATCATCATTGAACTTTACAATAGCTCCAGGCTTTGAGCTGAAGCTATTATAATTGGGCAAACTCGTATCAACGGCATCATCAGCATTGAATTGTAGAGACTGGGTGTAATTTACAATCCCACCCATCCCAGCGTTTAAGCTATGATGATTGGGCAAACTCGTATCAACGGCATCATCAGCATTGAATAGAGACTCAGTGTAATTCACAATCACTTCTTGGATGTCTTCAACTTCAGAACCGATAAGTCTTGGATCGTAATCAGCAACGGTATAGTCAGGATTGATCTGCATAGCGTGACTATAATCCGCCATTGCTCCCTTGTAGTCTCCAAGTTCAAAGCGGACAAGTCCTCGATTATAGCGAGCTTCGGCATCATTGGGATAAAAGCGCACGTACATATCAAAATCTGCCATTGCTCCCTTGTTGTCTCCAAGCTCTCGAAGTGCTTGCCCTCGGCTGTGGTAGGCTTTAATACCCTTGGGATTCAGGTGTAGGAACTTGTTAAAGTCCGCGATCGCTCCTTTGTAGTCTCCTGTGCGAACCTTATCCATTCCTCGGTGATAAAATAACTCGATATAATCGTGCTGGCGACGGTTCTGGGCTGCAGCCTGCTGTCGCTGCATAATGGTGCGTGAGATAGTCATTACATTACGCCGCAACTCTAATTGCGCAATCACCTGGCTACTTAATACCTGTAGTGCCTCCACTTGTTCCAAACTTAGATCTCGTGGCACTGTGTCAATAACGCATAGCGTTCCAATGCCAAATCCCTCTGGTGTCACTAGGGGTGCGCCAGCGTAAAACCGAATGTTCGGGTCAGACGTAACCAAAGAGTTAGTCACGAACCTAGGGTCTACCAATGCATTCTTGACGACCAATGGCTTTTGTTGCAAAATTGTATAAGCGCAGAATGCCACATCTCGTTTGGTTTCTGGCGCTGCTAAGCCTATCTTTGATTTGAACCACTGTCGATTGCCATCGAGAAGACTGATGAGCGCAATTGGAGTACCGCAAATTTGTGCAGCCAAGAACGTAAAATCGTCGAATACTTTTTCAGGGGGAGTGTCAAGAATTTGATATTGGCGAAGTGCATCCAGCCTCGCTATTTCGTTGCTTGGCAGTGGTGGTTGTGGATTCATCTATTGGTATACCTCCAAAAGCCGATTTTATCGAGTGAAAAACATTACTAACTCTACTTGTAAACTTGACAACACGTGTGTTGATTTTTAAGAGCATCTATTTGACTCGACAGTTTTTTGAAAGTACTGCCTGTTTTAAATATTTGCTCAAAGTTAAGAGTTTAACTGACTCTCAAAATTTCGTGAGATAGTTAGTTACTTGTATTAGTAGATTCTACCATTAGAATAGCCTTCATACCTTTATTATGTCGCCATCTATTCGATACTTCGCTCTTACGGCAGATCTAGGAGCATCAACAACAGCTTCAGATCCAGGATCGGGCTTGCTTTGAGGTAGCAATCCGTGCATAATTTGTCAACATCTCTCTCTTGTCTACGCCCTTACGAGTGACATTAGTCACCCCTAAGAACGCTGGTTCCCCTTGTTGATGAATCAAATAGGAATACTATAATTGGTTATATGAGTACATGTGGTTGGACAGATATAGATAATAGTTCAATATGAGCTACTAAATTTTTCCTGACAACATTAATAACAGACTTGTTCTGGAGTTTAAAATGAGTTCATAATTAAGCTATTAATGATTACTCAATAGTAAATTATAAAAATTATAAACTATGAATTGTGTAGTTGTAAATTTGCGTGAATGTGGTTAGGCTACTTCTGCAAATGTTATGCTACAATCCTGAATTAGGAATTATTTTCGGTTGAGCAATTTGTCTTGTTTTTTTAAAGCGTCTCTCCGAATCTAACTCTCTACAACCTTTGATTTGCGAAATGCCCCCCTATGTCGATTTACGCTGGTAATCTATCTTATCAGGTTACGGAAGATCAACTTAAGTCAGTATTTGGATATGGTAAAGTTAATCGCGTTCAGTTACCCACAGACCGAGAAACAGGTTGTCCACGCGGGTTCGCCTTTATAGAAATGGAGACCTCGTACCGAAAGAAGTAATGCTGGTGGTGGAAGCTGGGGCAATAATCGCCGCAGTAATAGCCGCTACTAAACCTTTAAAAATCTGAAACTTAAAATTTAGAGTATTTCGCAGATCGGGGTAAAGACCAAACTCTGCTGGCAGATATTGTTTGCTTTCTAGCTTTTAGTTATTCATCAAAAGAGGAGAAATGAGCATGACGCAAGTTGTTTTGAAAGACCACGAAGAGATCGAATCAGCTTTGCGAAGATTTAAGCGCCAAGTTTCTCGAGCTGGAATTTTCCAAGATATGAGGAAAAAGCGTCACTTCGAGACCCCATTGGAAAAAGAAAAACGTAAAGCTGTTGCTAGGCAAAAGCAGCGTTTTAGACAACATACCAGCTAAAAGTCAATGAATCAGCACTGATTAAAGCAGTTTGGCTTACCAGTCGAAACTCAGTCGGGTGGGAAACCCTCCCACTGATTTTGGGTACAAAATACAGTGGTCGCGTACTATAGCAATCCGTGGAAGAGAGCGTGAATAATAGATGTTGTTGTAGGGTGGGCAATGCCCACCATTACCAGGAGGAGTGGGCATTGCCCACCCTACGCTCGAATTTCACGAATCAGATAGGACTGCTATAGAGGGGTAGCTGATAAAAACTATTGCGACAGCTAGTACCTTGGAGGAAGTTCTTAATGTCCGCAAGGGTTTTACGCTCGCGCCGTCCTGATAAAATCAAATACAATTAGCTGTTTTCCAGGTTTACGACTGAACTTTCACCGATAGGATTTTCGGCGTTGCTGAATTGAGGAATGATTTTGGAATATTGCCAAACCATTGACCCTCACCCTAACCCTCTCCCTCTTGGGAGAGGGGAAAGAATTTAGCTCCCTTCTCCCTCTTGGGATTCGGGTTGGGGATGAGGGCAATTCATACCTGTATTCAGCAACGCCGGATTTTCTTTGTAGAAATTACAGCCAGAAAGAGCTATATTTCGATATACTTGAAAGCCCAGAAAATTTTTTACGGATACGTCAGCCTGCAATCTCTCGTATTGGATTTTTAAGACAAATGGTGTTGCGTCTATATCATATTTTGCTCGGTTTTGCAATGCTTACCTTGGTACCGGTAGGAGTAAAGTTTGCTCACCCCCAGGTTATTTTAGCTAGCAAGTTGCAGCCTACTCCAGTAGCACAAAACCATATTGATAAAATACAGGCTCAAACTAAAGCTACAAAACCTCAAGAGAACGCCCAAACTCCAACCCTCAATCCTACTGAAGGAAATATCTGGAATAATATTCTCGGTAAAACTGCTGCTCCTGCTAACTGGCGTGTTGCTCCTTGTGAGGGGAAAGTGCCTCTACTATGCGTGTCTTCTAAAGAAGGGCGTTTAGGTACGGTGGAGATGGGGGTGTACCCATTAGGGCAGCAATTGGATTTTCAAAATATGCTGATAGAAACTGGCATTCGACTGAGTTCAAAAGTGGACTACAAAAATCCCAAGTACCAAACCCAAGTTTCATCAGCACTCAAAGCTTGGATTGTGGCTCACTACGCGGAGATATCGAAAGACCGTCAAGTTAGTGATGGTAATAGCATTACTGTACAAGAGATTTCTCCACAACAGGTACTCGTTGGTAAACTTCAGGGAATGCGTTACGGCTTTGTAGGACGCAAGCAACAGGGTAAAGTGTACGAGCAATATTTGGGTTATGTAGCTTTCGACGGTACTGCACTTTATGTAATTACGACTGCCTTAAACCCAGCTTTGGAAACAGGTAAGTTTGAAACAATAGAGAATTTTCAACTTTTTGAACCGCACTTATCTACAATTGTGACGGATCTGAAGTTGCCTCGATAAGGGCACGGCAACACCGTACCGCTCGATAAAGTCTACCCAAAGCTACCCACAAGTGGATAAATCTGGTCAACCGAAGAGATAGCGGTCAATCTCTTCTCCCTTGAAGGATTCACACCTTCACGAACAGACGGGGCTTACACTCCCGTGCTTGTGCCGAAGCTTTGAAAATCTCTTGATTTCCGGTATTCGCCAAGCTGTCGCCTGTAGAACCTGTTAGATTAGGTATTGCAAACCAGCCATTACGAGATCCTATCTTCAAGTAATGACTATTGAAACGATGCCAGTGTGCAAAGACGTGCTTACGAGCTTCAGGGTGTACTGAAGTCTGCAAGGCGTATCTTGCCAGCAACCTCTCATGGTAAATTCCCATCCCACGACGCGCTAAAACTAACGCAGCTGCGCTATCGCTCCCCATTCCATAACGACGCATGTATTTTACAACGCCGATCTGACTGGAATATTTGGGACTTACTTCTATAACTCTGATGCCCAGCTTAAGGCATCTAGCTTTTAACAGTTCAAAAAATTTAGCATAAGCAAAGCCGGATAACATCCGCCGATATTTACGACCGAGTTTGAATTGTTTCTTTTTCTCACAAAAGTCTAATTTCTCAATTACTATTGGCTTTTTGGTAGCCAATGCTCTAGTAGTAATTTCTGATACTGCATCTGCTAATCGTGCTGACGCTTGATCTGTTGAACAAGAGTGTATATCTAGGTTAATTTTCCCCCATCCGATCGGATTGCCATGAGAATTAGTTGTACACCAGCCAATAGATCCAGGATTGATATCTAAGCCAACACATCCACTAGAGCGGTCATTACTAGTGATAGCAAAATTAACTAGGCAGGTAATAGCTACTACCCATTTACCTTTTTTGTTTTTACTAAACACATAAGTAAGAGCCTTATTTAATGCCCAAGCAGTAACTATCTTGTCGTAACCACGATCGTTAATTTTATAGAGTGGTAAAATAACGTATTCTCCAAATGTTTCTTCTAAGAAATAAGGAACACGAATTTTCAGAGTTGGGATAATATCTGGAGTTAGCTGGCATATCTGGTTACTGCTGGTTTCCCCGGTAGAGCCGACAAATGGAATTTTAC
This sequence comes from uncultured bacterium, assembly GCA_964246695.1. Lineage (GTDB taxonomy): Bacteria > Cyanobacteriota > Cyanobacteriia > Cyanobacteriales > Nostocaceae > Stigonema. The sequence goes on along the minus strand of CAXTSI010000015.1, from coordinate 1,881 downwards.
CTAAGTTACCCAAATTTACCTTCACGCCTCGTTTGATTACTTTAGACTTGCGATCCAAATACATCTGAAGTTGGCGTTTCTTTTGAAAGAGTTGCTGTTTGGATAACTGTAAGTAAGTCTTACCATGAAGCTTACCATTAATAGGGCAAGCTGACTCAAACTCAGGCTTTTTCTTGAGAACTGGTACTTTCTTATGTGTTCCAGCTTTTGTTTTTTCTGGATGCTTAATTGTGAAATTGCGTTTTTCAACAGCTTGGTCATATTCCCTCTGAGTCTTGAGTCGTTTATTTAACTTTTCAATCTCCTGCTTAACTGATTTTATTTTGGCATCCAATACCTCAATATGTTCCTTATAGCATTCTTTTGCCGATTCTAATTCACCTGTAATGAAGCTAATAACACTATTAGCGTGACGCTTATTTACACTAAATGTATTTTGAATAAGAGAATTAAGTTTCTCTTTCTTCATGTCACTTTGTAACCCATCTAATACCATTTTGGAAATGGACGCTGCCACAGGTGAGAATTGCTCCAACATGTTGAGAGTAAGTGTCTCCCCCGTTTCGTTGTTAGAAATTTGACTGACATAAGTTTGATATATTTGAGGCATTAGCCCGTGTGTTTTTTTGTGCTATATATAAGTTAACTAATATTCAAGCAAATTGTCAATGCCATTTCAAAAAAATCATAAATTAGGAGCAAAACAACTTTACTCCGAACCGCTAGATTCTCAAGCGATCGCTTTTAAAGGAAGAATGGGACAGAAGGAAAAATTAAAGACTATTCCGAATTGGCAAGAACGGTTAAGAAATTACGTGGATCAACTGATAGCAGAAACCGAAGCTAGACAAAATGAGTAGGAATGAGTAAGGAAGGGTAGCAATTAGCTTACAGTTACTACCCCTTTACGGAAATATCTAAAGCTAAATTTCAGCCGAAGCTCGCTCAATTAACCGACGTGCTAAGGTTTGTGTGCCTGTATGTTCGTAATAATTTGTCGATACATCCAGGAACGCCCCGAGGTAGTCCAACTTGTCACCGCTAAATTCGACAAAACTTTGCAAGTTGCTGGCGACTTTTTGTGGTGTTAAACCCTTTTCGCCAACTAAATTGCCCATCCAGCCTGTAACTGAGTCAAAGCTTTCGCCGATAAAATTCAGTTTACTGCCGGAGTCTTGACCGGGGATGTCGTCTCTAATGTTGCGGAAAGTCGCGTTTTGCTCTAACTCGTGCGGAGTTGTCTGACTAATCCAAGATAGCGATCGCTCGATGAAGCCCGATCCTAAGGGGATCAAACCATCAAAGCAAACCAAAGCCGCCATGCGCATGAACGACTCACCACTATATTCACCTAAAGACGCGACAAAATCGCCAATGCTATCTCCAGGAATACCGTTAATTTGGCAGAAGGCGGTCAACTCAGCCACTAATTTTAGGCACAGATCAATGGTTTGTGCTTTCTCAGCTTTAGGGGTGACGTTATTTAAAAAACCCAAAAGGGGAATTTTCTCACCAACTTTGTTAGCCAATGCCGCTGCACCAAGTGCTTTATCTGTACTATCAACAGTTTGATAAAGCCACATGGCTCGCTGGTATCCTTGAGAACGGTCGTTGTAGAGATAAATCGCTCTTTCGCCAATTTGCTGAATAAGGTCTTCGTCGGTTTCACCAGTAACGGTTTTAATGGTGTTAACAAAGCCAACGACGTTTTGCCACTCACCAGGAGCGATAAAATCAAGCGCTCGCAGCGCAGAAACGGTTATGTTATTGGTTGGCAGTTGATCGACCAACTCTTGAATCGGTTTAGCCACAATGAGTATCCTTAATTAGTTAGTGGTTAGTGGTTAGTGGTTAGTGGTTAGTGGTTAGTGGTTAGTGGTT
>CAXTSI010000014.1:0-39572 GCA_964246695.1 uncultured bacterium | reverse complement strand
ACTCAACCAAAGCCAGCCGTCCTCCCCTTTCAGGTTTAGGCTGAACGAATCGCACATTGTGACCATCCATCGTGCATTAGACCTTGGTGTTAACTTTCTGGATACTGCGGATGCATATGGTGCTGGTGCAAATGAGCAGTTAGTAGGAAGGGCGATTAAAGATCGGCGCGACAAAGTAGTGCTAGCTACTAAGTTCGGCATCACAGGTTTCCAAAATACTGAGCATGGACTTTCAATAGTTGTCAAAGGTACGCCTGAGTACGTCCATCAAGCGTGTGATATCAAGTCCGTTTGTATAATCACAAAATAAAAGTCAGTGTGCTATCTACGAAGAATGCCAAAACGCGTCACAATACAACCTTACTTGAGCGTTGAGGAACTGGAAACCCGTTACCCTCGGTTGTAAAGACCCAGTGGAACGCTCTCACTACCAAATTATTTGGCTCTTAGCCCAAGGTAAGAGTACTCAATTCGTGGCTGCCGTTACCAGCTACAGTCGGGATTGGATTTACAAACTAGCTCGACGTTATAACAGTAATGGACCGCTGGGACTAGCAGACTATCGCCACGAAAATCCAGGAGCAGAACCACTCTTGACAGATATTCAGCAAGCCCAATTGTGGCAGGCACTACAAGAACCACCCCCTGATGGTGGCTTATGGAATAGTCGTAAGGTGGCTAATTGGATTGCTGATTTACTGGAGCGTCCCATACCAAAACAGAGAGGTTGGGACTACCTACGGCAGATGGATTTTCGCCTTAAATGTCCTCGGACTCATCATGAAGATGCTGACCCGTTAGAACAGGAAGCTTGGAAAAAAAAACTAACGTTGAAAGTAGAGCAGATCCAAGCTGATCATCCTGCAGCAACAGTCGAAGTCTGGGCGATGGATGAACATCGCCTCGGACTCAAGCCGATGATCCGACGAGTGTGGACACCGGTGGGAGAACAACCAATAGCTATAGTCAACTGGCGTCGAGAGTGGCTATGGCTTTATGGTTTTGTTCATCCAGAATCAGGAGAAACGTACTTCTGGATTCTCCCTAGAGTCAACATCACTTTGTTTAATCAAGTTTTGGCTGCTAACAGCACGGGAATTTGGGATTAGTCAGGACAAGCAGGTAATTTTGACCTTAGATCAAGCAGGTTGGCATGTTAGTGAGTTGGTCACTCTACAACTACCAGTGGGTCTACATCTGGAGTTTATGCCTCCCTACTCGCCAGAATTACAACCCGCAGAACGTCTGTGGCCTCTAACAAATGAACCGATCGCTAATCGAACTTTTGAATCCTTGGACGAATTAGAGGAGGTTTTGTTCCAACGTTGTCTGGTTCTGCTGCAACAACAGGATTTGATTAAAGCGATCGCCTTCTATCATTGGTGGCCGAGTACAGCCGTTTAATTATGAGTGTTCAACCGGACTTGATATGATACCTCGTTGCGCCATCTGGGGCTAGACTACATCGATTTGTACTATCTTCATCGCGTCGATCCAAATGTGCCTATTGAAGAGACGGTTGGTGCAATGGCAGAGTTGGTACAGCAAGGCAAAGTCCGCTACCTTGGGCTTTCTGAGGCGGCGGCAGAAACTATTAAACGCGCTCATGCTGTTCATCCAATTAGTGCCTTACAGTCAGAATACTCCCTCTGGAGTCGCGATCCAGAAGATGAGGTTCTACCTACCGTTCGCAAGTTAGGGATTGGATTTGTCCCTTACAGTCCCATGGGACGGGGATTTCTTTCTGGAAAAATTACCACTCCTGACGATTTTGCTCCTGATGACTTGAGGAGAATTCAGCCTAGATTCCAAGGCGAAAACTTCTACAAGAATCTGCAACTAGTTGAGCAAGTGAAAGAAATTGCCACTCAAAGGGGTGCGACTCCTGGACAACTCGCGCTTTCTTGGTTACTTGTCCAAGGAGATGATATTGTCCCAATTCCTGGAACAAAACGCCGTGCTTACCTTGAGGAGAATGTTGCAGCAGTTGATATTACACTGACCCTAGCAGAACTTGACCGCATTGAGGAGATATCGCCTAAAGGTGTTGCTGCGGGCGATCGCACTTCCGCATCATTAATGAGCAGCGTTAATCGGTGAGGCGTCAAACATTGATATTTTCAGTCAATACAGTTCAGTTAGTAGTACTCACGGACTGAAGATCCCCCACAACCCCCCGAGGTTCGGGGGGCTTCCCCCTTTTTTTTTAGGGGGCATTTATGCAAGAAGTCTATTGATGTCAAAACTCAAACGAGAAAAATAATGCTCGCCGGACTACCCACCGGCGTGTACTGGCCCGTGGACTTCAGTAGTCCAGTTCGGCGGTCTATTCGGAAGCAGGTGATATTGTCACTCAGCTGATTGCAGCAATATAGAAAGTTCCCGGTCGGATCTATGCTGATGTTTCGAGGAATATCTCCCAGCGCCGCGCTTTCGCCAATATATGTCAGCCCACCTCTACGGTCAATCGAGAAGACAGCGACAGAATTATGGAAACGATTTGCCACATACAGAAAAAGTCCGTCTGGAGAGACCAGAACTTCAGAGGTGGTGCTTGTACCTGTAAATCCCTGTGGCAGGGTTGAGATTGTCTGCTGGGGTAGCAGCGACCCAACTGTTGCATCAAATTGAAAGAAGACCAAGGTAGACCCCTGTTCCTGATTCGAGTAGATCCATTTGCCATTTGGATGGAAGGCGAGATGCCGAGGACCATCTCCGGGGGGCAACGAGACGAAGGAGTTGGAGCTCGCCGGAGAGAGTTTGCCCGCCCGCGAATCGAAATCATAGATGTAAATCCGATCTTGCCCCAAGTCGGTCTGTAAAACAAAACGATTGCTGGGATGAGCCTGAATAAAATGGGCATGAGGTGCGTCATGACCGCTGAGCGCGAAGCTTCCAATCGGGGCGTTAGTGGCTTTCGCCGGGCCAACTGCTTCGAGATCAAGGTGAACATCTGTGGCTGGACCCAGCGATCCATTGGGCAGGATTGGTAAGACCGCGATACTTCCTCCTCCAAAATTTGCCACTAGCACGAATTTTCCAGAAGGATCGACGCTCAAATGCGCGGGACCGGCACCCTCCGAACTGACGACATTCAGAAAGACCAGTTCACCAGTCGATCTGTTGATTGCAAAGGAACTGACCGACCCACCCGTTTCATTATACACTTCATTCGCTGCATACAGATGGGTGTGGGAAGGATCGAAGGCAATCCAGGTGGGATTGGCTATTTCCGCAACGACTTTAACTTCGGACAGAACTCCATTTGTGGGGTTCATGGCAAACAAGTATATGCCTTCACCATTACCGCCCTTGCCGATCGCACCCGTATAGGTGCCAACGTAAGCGAATACGCGAGCACTTGATGCTGCGGCTCTATTTTGTGCTTGGCCCTTAACCAGTATTGAGGACGCAATGGCAAGAGCTGCGCCTGTTTTCAGAAATCCACGACGTGAGAAGGCTCTGTGAGTTTCGAGTTGTGCGGCTTTCAATATCATCGATTACTCCTTTGGAGCGAAGTTTTGTGCTAGAAAATGAGGTAAAATGAGCTTTGCTGGTATTGTACTACTCCTTTGACAACATAAGTATGTAACGAAAAATAAGTTTGTGGGTACGTGTGAGTCAAAACTGAGAACCATCCCCAAGTGTTGCCATGATGGACAGTCAAACAGTTTTTAAGTTATGAACGTCGAGCTAGAAAAACACCTGCGACCATCAGCAAAGCGCCGACAAGTCGTGATGGAGTAAGTGGTACTAGACCACGCAAACCATAGTGGTCGATGAGTAACGCAGCGAGAATGTGTCCGGTGACAATGAAAGCGATCGCCCCTTGGCTCTCAGGACATTGCATCCCAAATAACTTTGGTATCTGTGAATTGGCGAAATCTTACAACTTTGCGCTTCTCACGGAATGCGCGGTCTTAGTTCTTGGATCACCTGAAGATTACTCATTTAATAATTTTGGGAGAAGGAGGGCGGCACTAACACATTGCTAAACTTGTTTAGAAAGGATTGAAAAATCAGTATTGCTGTTGGGAGGTTTGTACTGTGGCAATTGTGATTGAGTTGAAACCAGAGATTGAAGCGCGGCTAATTGCTCAAGCAGCAGCAGCCGGCATATCAGTAGAAGAATTTTTGCAAATGGCGATCGCAGGCTTGTTGATTGCTTCACAACCATCAGTAGTGCCTACCGTTCTTTCTCCCCAAGAACGCGCTCAAGCATTTGTCAATTGGGCAAAAAGCCATTCTACTTCTGCACCACCCCTTTCGGATGAAGCAATCAGTCGTGAGAGTATCTATAGCAGAGAAGATGAAATGTTATGAGCTACTTAGTAGACACAAATGTCATACTACGGAGTGTTCAAGAAACTCATCCGATGCATAAAGCTGCTGTTGATGCAGTGAAGAGTCTGCTTGAGCAAGGTGAGGAACTTTGTGTCGTTCCACAGAACTTTATTGAGTTTTGGGTTGTTGCTACACGTCCGATTGCAGTCAATGGGTTGGGGCTATCTATTGCAAATATTATACACGAATTGGCTCAATTGAAGAATATTTTTACATTAAAGCCAGATAATTCGGCGATTTTTTTTGCTTGGGAAAATTTGGTCGTTAAGTATCAAGTCACGGGAAAGCCTGCACACGATACGCGATTGGTTGCTGCCATGATTACCCACAATCTGACACATCTATTGACATTCAACACTAAGGATTTCAGACGTTTTTCTGAAATAACAGCAGTTGATCCAAGAACCATTATTGCTCAATCCTAGTCATACTAGCGCTCTCCAGTTTTCCATGATTTCTTGAGAATTTTCTCTTCAGTATGAATGGAATGTGTTTTTGACAGCTCGAATCGGTGAGAAACTGTGACTCGAAAGCAGCTTGATTTTTAGAGGAGAAAATTATGAACAGCAATGACAAAAAGATTGCACTAGTTACAGGTGCGAACAAAGGGCTAGGCTTTGAAATTAGCCGACAACTGGCAAAGCAGGGAATAAAAGTTATTTTGGGCGCAAGAGATTCAGTCAGAGGACAACAAGCAGCTGACAAGTTGAAACAACAAGGCTTGGATGTTGATTTCCATCAACTTAATGTAACCGATGCTGCTAGTATCGAAGCGACAAGAGATGACCTCGAAAAGCACTTTGGTAAACTTGATATCCTGATTAACAACGCTGGCATTACTGGTGGACGTGTCCCGCCCAGCCAAATGTCACTAGATGACATTCGTACAGTTTTTGAGACTAACTTTTTCAGTGTAATTACCGTGACACAGACACTTTTGCCATTAATCCGCAAAAGTGATGCCGGACGAATCGTCAATATGTCCAGTGGACTCGGTTCACTCACCAATAACAGCAACCCGAATTACGAGTTCTACAACGTGAAGCCACTGGACTATAACGCCTCCAAAACTGCGCTCAATGCTTTTACTGTGATGCTGGCGTATGAATTAAAAGATACTCCAATCAAAGTCAACTCTGCCGACCCAGACTTTTGTCGTACAGATTTAAATAATAATAGTGGTATCCACTCACCTGAAGAAGGCGCTGATACTCCAGTGTGGCTGGCAACGCTTAGCGCTGATGGACCGACTGGCGGCTTCTTTAACTCGCGTCAGCCTGTTCCCTGGTAATTTTGGCAGAGGCTAGAAAAACGACGTTTCCTAGTAAAATCAGGGTATTAAGTTTTATGTTTCAGTGTGACACCGCTCACACTGCTAAACATAAAGCCTCTAATTTTCAGAGCTTCTATTCAAGCTCTCAACTGGAAAACGGAAAAGAGAGGATTTTACACAATGGCATTTGAACTTCCCCCACTACCATACGACTACGACGCCCTCGATCCTTATATCTCGGCTAAAACCCTAGAGTTCCATCACGACAAGCACCACGCCGGTTACGTTACCAACCTCAACAACCTGACGAAAGACACACCGCTTGCCAATAAGTCATTGGAAGAAGTGATTAACGAAACTGCCAATGACTCGTCTAAGGCTGGTATCTTCAACAATGCCGCTCAGGTATGGAATCATACCTTCTACTGGCATAGCTTGAAGAAAAACGGTGGTGGTCAACCCAGTGGAGAGTTAGCCGAAAAAATTAATTCTACCTTTGGTAGCTTTGATGAGTTCAAAAAACAGTTCAAAGACGCTGGTGCAACGCAGTTCGGTAGCGGCTACGCTTGGCTAGTGCTGGACAAGGGTGACCTAAAGGTACTGAAAACACCAAACGCCGTCACCCCCATAACCAGCGGTCAAACTCCTTTGTTAACTGCTGATGTGTGGGAACACGCTTACTATCTGGATTACCAAAATCGTCGTCCAGACTACCTGCAAACCTTCCTAGACAATCTAATTAACTGGGATTTTGTTGCCGAACAGTACGCCAAAGCCAAATAAGCTGGTAGGTAGGTCGAAAAAATAAACGTAATTGGTAAGGATTGCTAATTGCTAATTGCTAATTGCTAATTGCTAATTGCCTTACATCTTGCACCACTGCCAGAAACCGGGTTTGTTGCGAATCAGTAAAGCTAAGACCCTTACTTTTTCGTTCACAAACCCCTTCGGGTTCAGCAGTCGCCGTTGGCGCGGGAAACCCCGAAGTTTGCAAGGGAGGGAAACCCTCCTTGCAACTTCTCTCCGCCTCATGCGCGATCTTCTCACTGGTTTATCTTACCTTGTTGAGAATGGTGCAAGATATCAGTTGCCTGACTACCATTAGCAATTAGCAATTAGCAATTAGCAATTAGCCATTAGCCATTAGCAATTAGCAATTAGCTATTACCACCGACCCAATATTATGAATAGCAAAGAACTAGCGCAATATATGGAAGCAACCAATAGCATTACCAAACCTTGGCTGTTGGTGCAACTGCGACTGAAGAAACTCCAAGAACGTCGAACGACAATTTCCGAAGATGAATACGTTCAAGAGTTGGAAGATATTTTCCAAGACTTGATGAATTTGGGGGAATGGTGGCGGGGCATTGAAAATGAGGTATTTTGAAGTGAAGAATGAGTCCTCTAGGAGTTATAAGTTTTTCTAACTCCTAGAGGACTCACTCCTAGAGGACTCACTAAAATATGAGTATGGATTATAAGGATGCAGGAGTTGATGTTGAGGCTGGTCGAGGGTTTGTAGATCAAATTCGCAGTTTGGTTCACAGCACCTTTAGACCAGAGGTCATTGGTGGACTGGGTGGCTTTAGTGGCTGCTTTCAACTACCAGGAGGTTTTCAGGAACCTGTTTTGGTTTCGGGGACTGATGGTGTGGGTACAAAGCTATCTGTTGCTCAAGTTCTTAACAGTCACGACACCGTTGGCATTGATTTAGTGGCGATGTGCGTTAATGATGTGTTGACATCTGGTGCAGAACCACTGTTTTTTTTAGATTATGTGGCAACAGGTAAGCTAGACAAACAGCAACTGACTCAGGTTGTTACGGGTATAGCGAATGGGTGTAAGCAAGCGGGTTGTGCCTTACTAGGAGGAGAAACGGCAGAAATGCCTGGTTTCTACCAACTGGGTGAGTACGACTTGGCTGGGTTTTGTGTGGGGATTGTGGAAAAAAGCCAGATGCTGGATGGTTCCCAGATCCAAGTAGGGGATGTGGCGATCGCGCTCTCCAGTGCTGGTGTACATAGTAATGGCTTTAGTTTGGTAAGGAAGATTGTCAGTGAAAAAGGATTTTCCTGGAGCGATTGCCCAGAATTGCTTGGCGGTCAGCCTTTAGGAGCAACTTTCCTCACTCCCACGCGGATTTACGTCAAACCAGTCTTGGCGGCGCGTCAAGCCGGATTGCAAATTCACGGTATGGCTCACATCACAGGCGGAGGGTTGCCGGAAAATTTGCCGAGATGCTTAGGATTCGAGCAAGCGATTAAAATTGATCCCGACAGTTGGTCTATCCCACCTGTATTTCAGTGGTTGGCTTCAGCTGGAGGGGTCAGTCCCCAAGCTATGTATAACACTTTCAACATGGGGATTGGATTTGTACTATTGGTACCTCCTCATCAAGCAAAACAGACTATTTCTTACTTTGAATTACAAAATATTGCAGCTTTTGCCATCGGTGAAGTCATTACTGGCTCAGGCGAATTATTTGGATTATATGTATAAAATATAACATTAATATCTAAGGAATTGCAGTTCTTTCTGTTTGCTATCGGACTTTTATAGCAAGTATTTTAATAATTATTTAATGTTCGCATTGTGGTGAATTTACTTAATTTTGCAGTAATATTCATTACTTTTACTCATAGCACCAATCGAAAATATTCACGATCGCAAGCCTTTGAATTTGCTAACGTAGTCTTAACATATTGAAAAACTTTGCCAATGATGCTCAAAAAATTGCTACTAACACTAGTTTGTAGTGCTGAGGGCTTAAAGGCTATTAGTGTTTGGTATTCCATTGTTAAGAATAGCGTATGAGTGTACAACTGGGGGTTACGACTGTCAATTTTTCCCGGACTTCTGCTGAGGAGGAACTTTTGAGGCAGGTATTCCAGAGCATTGATGCACAAAGTTGTCCGAGGTGTTTTAACTTTCATATGCACACTGTCTACTCTGATGGCAGGTTGCAACCAAATACTCTGATGGAGCAGGCGATCGCCATTGGTCTAAAAGGGCTTGCCATTACCGATCATCATTGTATAGATGGCTACCTATTAGCTCGTGACTGGTTGGAAAAGTGGAAGTGGAATAACTTGAGTGCAAATGCTCCTCATCTGTGGAGTGGTGTGGAAATTAATGCTAACCTTCTCAATATTGAAGTTCATATTTTGGGCTATGCTTTCGATCCAAAAGAATCTAGCATAAAACCATACATTCAAAGGAAAGCTACTACAGACGAAGAATATCAAGCAACTAACGTGATTGCTGCTATTCACAAAGCCGGGGGACTAGCAGTGCTGGCTCACCCTGCTCGTTATAAGCGATCGCATTTGGACTTGATTCCGGCAGCTGCTGCGCTTGGGATCGATGGTGTGGAAACTTTCTATGCCTACAATAACCCCAACCCCTGGCGACCTAGCGCCTTAGAGTCAAAACAGGTGCAACAGTTGGCTGGTGAGTACGGTCTTTTCAATACCTGTGGCACTGATACTCATGGTCTCAGCTTACTACAGCGATTGTAAAGATGAAGTTAATTTTTCGCAATACTCCTGGTTTAACCAGCCAGGGGATTGTATTATTTTGGAGTTTAACCCAAACGTATTGAGAAGGACAAGTTGTACATCGTCTGAGATTACCTAGAAATTGTTTGAAAACAATAGTATAAATCTGCCAATAAAGAACAATTTTTCATATACTCCAAATTTATTCGTACTTTATCCGGGTAAATTATTTCATTGTTGTATAAAACTGGATCGGTAACCTTTGCCAGTATCTCTTCCTCATTTTTGTAAGCGAGCGTAGCAGGTCCAGTAATTCCAGGTCGTAGTAGGAGTAACTGTTGAGCGTCACCTTGTAATTTGTCTGCATAGCCTGGAACATCTGGCCTGGGACCAACTAAGCTCATTTCACCAACTAGTAGTTTCAAAATATGCTTTAGGTCATAAGCACCCATGCGTTCCCGTCCACACTTTCCCATCATGTGAGTAGACCAGAAGAATTGCCGTTGGTCGCCTCAATTATGTGCTGTTGGCATATGCGCATAAAAAAATTAACTAAGACAAAATAGATTCCGCCAACATAGCCTCCGCATATAAAGCCTCGTATTCCTTCAGAATGTGCGACACTTCATAGTCAGCGATCCGCGATCGTCCCTGCTTGCCCATGATTCGAGCTGCTTCGGGATTATCCAGTATCCATGCCATCGCCCCCACAAGTGCCTCTACATCTCCCACTTTGATGAGCAGACCACAGTTTCCTTCTAGCAAATCCCGAGTTCCACGGATATCTGTGCCGATCGCTGGAGTCTCCATACACATAGACTCCATTACGCAATTGGGTAGCCCTTCTTGTTCAGAAACTAGCACAGTAGCCACCGACGCACATATCAAAGTGGGAATATCCCGGCGCGTCCCCAAAAAGCGAACTTGATTTTCCACCCCCAGTTGGGATGCTAACTGCTGCATTTGCTTCATCATCTGTCCCTCTCCGGCAAAAGCCAAGCATGCTTCAGGTCGAGATAGGCGAGCAAATGCCCTTAAAATATCTTGAGGGCGCTTGCGCTTAATCAACTCAGCTACCGACAGCAACAGCGGAGTTTCAGGTAGTAGACCTAACTCTTGGCGCAGCCGCATTATCTCAGCTTCAGGAATAGCATTACGGTTGAAACGGTGGACATTCAGCCCTGTTCCAGGTATGCGGCGGACTCGTTCACTGGGAACAATACGATAGCGCTTAGCTGCCTCCTCGTCTTCGCGATTAACCACTACTAGATAGTCAGTCCAAGGTCCAGCAAGCCTCTATAGTTCCAGATATACAGAGTTTCTGATTGCTGCTCCCCCATTGTAGAAGTGAAAGCCTTGGGCAGTGTAGATCATTTTAAGTCTTCCCCATTTTCTTAAACCATTAAGGGCATAGCGAGTTACAAATGCAGCCACAGGCGTGGTCACATTTACTAGGTCATACTCCTGTTTTGCCAAGACCTCTCGGATTTGTTGTGGGGCAACCATTAGGTTCTGTGGCTTGAGTGGGTTGCGCGACCACTCTACATCCCAAACGCGATCAAAAGCCTCCAAGCATTCCTTGTGAGATGAAACTCCACAAGCCATAGCATCCACACGCCAGCCTTTAGCACGCAGGTGGTAGGCAAAATGGAGAAAGAAGCTGCGGAGAGTACTTGGAATAGTAGCGATGATTAAAAGTTTTTTCATGTTTGTTGATTCAACCACACTTCTGTCTTTTCACGCACAACGCGATCAAACGCAATCCGATAGCGAACGGAACCAATCACAGGCAATGCCCGTGCCTTATTTCAAACTGTTCGCTGCTTCATCTTGACTAGCATTTGCTTGCGGGTAGTATTCCTCAGAGAAGTAGAAGTAGCTATGGCGTTCATTGTGGGGAATAACTCCATTCACTACCTGTCCTAAGACATTTTGACCCGATTTTTCTAAAAGCTCACGAGCAACAGTAGCATTAACAGAATCAACTACTCCTGGTCGAACTACCAACAAAACACCGTCAGCCATTTGACCTAGAGTAGCAGCATCAGCAGCAACGGTTAATGACGGAGCGTCAACGATCACAAAGTCATAGTTGACAACAAAAGTTTCCATCAAATCCGCCATTCGTTTCGAGTCGAGGAGAGATGCTGGACTGGGTGGAACGACTCCAGAAGTGAGGACATCCAAATTATCCATGACTTTTTTGATGGCTGTCGTGATTTCAGCCTGCCCAACAATCACATTACTGAGACCTTCACTATTAGGTAATTCCCAAATGTGATGCTGAACTGGACGGTGCAGATCCCCATCTACCAGTAAGACTTTACGCTCCATCTGCGACATTGCGATCGCTAAATTTGCAGCTACTGTTGACTTACCTTCTTTGGATACAGAACTGGTGACAACAATAACTTTTAACTCTTTATCAGCACTGATAAACTTTAAATTCGCCCGCAGCATCCGGAAAGCTTCACTAATTGGCGATCGAGGAGTATCTCTCACAACAAGCCGATGCGTGGATAATTCTGACTCTTGATTGCCGCGAAGAGATTTTTTAGACTTGCTAAAGGAAGGAATGACTCCCAATAAAGTCAACCCCATTAATTCCTTCGCCTCATCAGCAGTCTTGATTGATTTATCTCTTGCTTCTAAAAGATAGATAATTGCTAAAGCAGCCAGGGTACTCAGTAAACCTGCACTTAGGTAAGAAACCTTAGGAGAAGAAATCGGCTTGTCAGGAACTTGAGCTTCCGACACCAAGCTAGCGTTACCTATGTTCTGATTTTCCGCGATTTGGCTCTCTTGCAGCTTTTGCAGTAGAAGTAAATAGGTAGATTGGGATGCTTGTACTTTACGTTCTAACTGGCGCTGTTGTTGCTCCAATTTGGGCATAATGTTAAGCCGTTGTCTGTACTCAGCTTGTAAGTTGGATAAAGCGGTGGCTTGACTAGCTAAACCCAGACGGGTTGATTCTAATTTGACAAGATCTCCGGTAAGTTGTTGTTGCAGCACTCCAACCTGCAAGTTGCCATTTAGTTCTGGTTGAGTCGTTCCCACTAACTGTTTTATTCGTTGTTCTAGTATCGCTTTTAAGGCTGCTTGCTTGTTTTCTAAACGAATGATTTCTGGATGGGTGTTCTGCAAAACTGTGCGCCTAGCTGCAAGTTGAGACTCTAGCTGCTGGACTTCTTTCAGGATATCTTGTACTCCAGGAGACTGGCTGAGGGAAGTCGTAGCCACCGCCTTCTGAGAATTCATACTCAATTGATTGCGGATCGCTTGAGATTGTGTATTGGCATTAGCAATTTGAGATTGAATGTCGCCAACTCGCTTTTGCAAGTCTGTCATTATTCCCAATCCCTGAGTTGCTTCCTCTTGCAGGGAAACAACTTTGTTCTTTTCTTGAAACTTCGCTAGTTCAGCTTCTGCTTGGCGAACAACTAATTCAGCTTTTGGCACCTGTTTTTCGATAAACTTGCGGGCTGCCCCCACTGCAGTTCTGTTGGCAGAAATGTTATGTTCTAAATAGATAGCCATCAGGGTATTAACAACCTGTGCTGCTGTTTTAGGGTTAGTATCCTTGTAGGAAACTTTCAGAATGTCTGTTTTCTGGATATCATTCACAGTCAACTGTGCAACAAAATTCTCAGGTTTTAGAGATGCCCCTTTTTTGTCTTTTAGGTGGAGTGTGTCTATGGTCTTTTGCACTACATTGAAAGAACGTATAACTTCTGCCTCTGTATTCAGAGGATTAGTTTTATGCTCCACTAATGGCTCTAACTTACTTATTTCTGCTCCTACTCCAGTCAGTGAAGATATCGTATTTTTTCTTTGAAACAGCAGTTTTCCTTCCGCCACATAAGAAGACTTTTTCAAAGATAAAACCAACAGTGAAATCAAGAAAACAGGAAAAAATATTCCTAACGCAGGTAGCCAACGGCGCTTCAGTACTTGCCAATATTTATAAAACATTAGAGAAGATTCTTGTGATTCCATAATTCTATTTTCAATTTTTGATGATGATGATTAGATATATACAGTTAAGTAAGTGGGTGTAAATAAACACAACTATCTGTTAAGGCTGTTAGTAGTTAGTTGTTAGTTGTTAGTAGGCTGACAGCCTCTTAACAGAACTTAATATAGTTATGTTTTATTGTGCCTACAGTTAATATGAAATCATTGAGGCTATACGGAGGATCGCATCAATGACTCGCTCTAAGTCTTCGGTTGTGAGATTAGAGCCAGAAGGCAAGCAAAGACCGTGTGCAAATAAATCCTCAGCAACTGCACCGCCAATACATTCATACTCAGCAAACACAGGTTGGAGATGCAATGGCTTCCATACAGGACGAGCTTCAATTTGCTGTTCGGCAAGTGCTAAACGGACTTGTTCTCGGTCTGCGCCAAACGCCTTAGGGTCTATGGTCAGACAGCTCAGCCAACGGGTAGGGATTCCAAAGGTGGCTGACGGCATGAATTTGATTCCCGGCAGATTTGCCAAAGCAGAGGCGTAAATTTCAAAGTTGTGTCGTCTAGCTGCCACGCGATCGCTCAAAACACGCAACTGACCGCGCCCAATACCAGCCAAAACGTTACTGAGGCGATAGTTGTAGCCAATTTCTGAGTGTTGGTAATGGGGAGCGGGATCGCGTGCTTGAGTTGCTAAAAAACGGGCTTTTGCCACCAGTTCTGGTTCGTCGGAAACCAACATCCCGCCGCCAGAGGTGGTGATGATTTTATTGCCATTGAAGGAGTAAATGCCAATGCGTCCGAAAGTTCCAGGGGAACGCCCTTTGTAGGTAGATCCTAAAGATTCGGCTGCATCTTCAATTAAGGGAATCTCATAGCGATTGCAAGCTTCTAAGATGGGATCGATATCAGCACTTTGACCATACAGATGCACAATCACAACGGCTTTGGGTAATTTACCAATGTGTGCTCGGTATTTTAGAGCTTCCCGCAATAAGTCGGGATTCATGTTCCACGAAGTGCGATCGCTATCAATAAATACAGGTTTTGCCCCTAAATAAGTAATTGGATTGGCGGTTGCACTAAAGGTCAGGGTAGAGCAAAAGACTTCATCTCCATACTCGACGCCTACTAATTGCAAAGCCAAATGCAGAGCCGCTGTGCCAGAACTCACAGCAGCAGCATGACCAGCCCCAGTCAGTTGACAAAATTCTTGCTCGAAAGCATCTATATGGGGACCAACGGGAGCGATCCAGTTAGTTTCAAAGGCTTCTAGTACGAACTCCAGTTCGCTCGATCCCATGTGGGGTGTTGAGAGGAGAATTTGTTTAGGCATTTTCACTATATTTGATAAAGTATTGTTTGTGAATGAAGTTTTTATACAATTTATGAAGGCAAAACTTGCGCTCCAATTGTAAAAATGTCATTTCTGTCTATTTTCTAAATCAGCTTAAAAGTTCCTGATATACTGCCTCTATTTTCTCCACCATAATTTGCTGGGTAAATCTATTTCTTGCATTTAGTAGAGCAGCTGACGCCATTTTACGCTTGAGTTCATTGTCACCTAACAATTGCTGCAAACGTGTTGCTAATGCGCAAGAATCATCGAACGGCACGATGAAGCCATTCACACCATCTTCTATCTGGTCGTATGCGCCTGCAGTCGGTGTTCGCACAGATACCACCCCACAAAGCATCGACTCAACTATCACTATCGCAAACCCTTCTTGGCGACTAGGCAACACTGACACATCCGATGCCCATAAAACCTGCCGACTGTCTGTATAGCCGAGAAAACGAACCAAGTCAGCCACACCAGCATCCGTTGCTAGTTGAGCTAACGCTTGCGCTTGGCTCCCCTCCCCGGCAAAGAGTGCGAGAATATTGTATCCTTTTGCACACAGTAACGTCAGCGCTTTAATTAGCACATCATGCCCTTTCACAACTTCCAGACGTCCTAAAAGAGAAACTACCATGTCTTTTGGACTCAGACCAAAAGTTTGGCGAGCATTGAAGTATTCCTCCTCTGTGGGTGGACGAAAGTAGGACTCATCAGATCCGTTGTAAACAATTCGGATTTTCGAGGGCGATACTCGAAAATTATTGATTAAATAGTCGCGAGTTTCTCTACTAATAACGATGCTTCTTTCTCCCCAAAAAGAGCCTATTTTGTATCCAAAACCAGAAGGAATTCCTTCAAGGTGTAGAGAGGTGACGAAAGGAATTTTATGCAGTAACTGCTGTACACGTGCATACGGACCGGTTGCTCGCCAATGTACGTGTATGATACCCGGATGAAATCGACGTACAAGAGAATCCATTTCAAAATATGCCTTGACAACACGTATGAGATTTCCAAACTTCAGAGATGGACCGGGAAAAGGAATATAGAAATGCGAGATGCCATTTGACTCAAACCATTCTGGTCCATGTGAATGTTCTCCTACTTGCCCCCCACTTGCTATAGCCACCTCCCAACCAATGGACATAAGTCCTTTTGCTAGGGTAAACATATGCGTAGTGACCCCACCAGAATCCAGAATTCGAGCAACTAGTAGAACGCGCTTTTTCATAGTATAACTATAGTTATCAGCAGTTAAGTGAGTGTCCATAATAGTATGAAGTAGCATCCTTTTATAGTAGATTTTTCAATTCCATTAATGACTTGACTCTAAGATTCGCCTCATGGGTTTCTTCCAATGTAATCTGGGAGTATTCTCCACATTCACGACATATTTGAACTGTTAACCAATCCAATTTTTTTGCCGTGACAAAATCTTTGGTAGGATTGTCTCCAACGTAAAGACATTCTCTGCCTTCGCATTTGATAGTCTCCATAACTTTTAGGTAAGATAATGGGCTAGGTTTCCAATTTTCTCTACCATATAAATCGGTGTAAATAATCAACTCAAAATTTTCGCTAATTCCCAGTGCCTGAATTTTATTTTGCTGAGTGGTTAAGTAGCCATCTGTAATGATTCCTAAGTGTTTATAACTCTGGAAATAATTGATAGCCCACTGTGCATCGTTGTGAAGAGAGATATTAGGTTTATGTTCTCGGTAAATCTGTACAAGCTCCTGAATCATCAGCGCTTCATCTGCTGCTATTCCTAGCTTTTCTAGAGTGAGGTTGAAAATTTGTCCTCGTTTTCCTTCTGCAAACAACTTCCAAGCCACTTCAAAAAAATTGGCGATCGCATATTTTTTGGATATCCAATCACTCACAGCTTGGAATCCACTCCGCACAAATTCATATTCAGGAAATAGTGTGTCATCCAAGTCGAATACAATAACTTTGATCATAAAATCATTTCCTTAGAGACAAAAATTGCGTCGTCATATCGAAGCATAGCGACACCATCTTGCCAACTATCAATTGTTATCTTAGGGTTACGTCCCAGTAGCATTTCTATAATCCAAGAGGGATAGTCAGCACCAGCGTGGAAAGAAAGAGGAAACCCACCTCCAAAGCGAGGATTAATTTCAATAAATTTAATGTCCCCGTCGGGGAGTAGAAAACACTGAACTGTGATGCAACCTATAGTACCTGGTAGAGAATCAACTACCTTTTTTCCTGCATTCATGATTTCAATATTTTTGACTGTTATTCCTTTACTAATCTCCCCAGCTCGTGTTTCTATGCGAAGTCTAGGTACAACAGCTTTTACCTGTGCCTGAAAATCAACCAGAATATCTAAAGTATATTCTTGTCCAACTACAAACTCTTGGACAATTGCGTTTGGTACATAATCTTTAAAAAATTCCAATTCTTTAGCATTTTTTACCTTAGTAACACCAACGCTACAGCTACCATCAGCAGGTTTAACTAAAAAGGGATATTTTGCTTGAGTATCAGCCAAAATTATTTCTGGATTCAGTATTTCTGGAGTGTTAATGCCAATACTTTTAAAAAAAGCAAAAGTGTTTCTTTTATCTCTACAAATTTCATTAGTTTCAAATGAGGAAACTAGAAGAGTGACGCCAATAGACTCAAAATCATTTTTATAAATAGACAGTAGAGGCAATTCAGTATCAATTAGTGGAATCAACATTTTAATTTGATATTTTTCGCAAATATCTAGCAAGGTGTTAATGTAGTTGGCTTCAGCTACACGAGGTACTTGCTCCTGAAAATCAGCGACGAAAGAGGTTGGAGCATTTTTTTGACAATCAGTTGTCACAATGCAGCCAGTTAATTCAAGCTTGTCTAAAGCTTTTTTAAAATATTGGAGGAGCGAAACTCTTCTGCCCGCACTTGTAAAAAGGATGTTGAATTTATCCATAACAATGTTTTCCTTGCTTTCCTTTTTTTATACTAGTAATGCGGAACGACTGAATCTTGTTTGCAATAACTTGGCTCAAACCCATCCACCTTGCAGCTTCTAATTTTCTGGAAGTTATCCTTTGAATTCTTCAGATGTAGCGTATCCTTTTTGATTAATGCCCTCTTGTTGCAAGACTTTAAACACTGTTAGGAAAATAATTTTCAAGTCAAGCCATAAACTCCAATTATCGACATACCAGATATCAAGTTTGAATTTTTCTTCCCAACTAATGGCGTTGCGACCCTTAATCTGCGCTAAACCTGTAATTCCTGGTTTGACTTCATGGCGGCGTGCTTGTTCAGAGCTGTAGCGGTCAAGATACCTGACAATTAAAGGACGTGGACCAACAAAGCTCATATCTCCTTTCAGGACATTCCAAAGCTGAGGGAGTTCGTCGAGACTGGTTTTACGAAGGAATTGACCAAATGACGTGAGGCGTTTTTCATCGGGTAGTAAATTGCCTTCTTTATCCCGTTCATTCGTCATGGTACGAAACTTGTAAAAAGTGAAAATATGACCGTTTTTACCGGGACGTGGTTGAGTGAAAAGAACTGGACGACCCAAACGAAAGTAAATAGCGATCGCAACTATCAATATCAGTGGAGAAAGAACTAATAGAGTGAGTGCTGCCACGACTTGATCTAATAAAGACTTGATTAATCTGCTATGTTTCGCTAAACGAGCAACCTGAAAATGTTCAGAAGTCATAGATCCATCCCTGATTCTAAGTGATCGAAAAACCCAGAGGATTTCATGTATCCCCGATAAAGTGCGCATTTTGAATGCCAGTTGCTTTGCAAATATCTACGATTTCCCAAATGGCTCGTCCTGCAACTGAAGAATGGTAGATTTTGATGAAGGAGAAATCGGTGTAAAGGATGTGTAGCGATTCCAAAGTAGATTGGAAATTTTATGGTAACGAAATTCCCAATTCTTTATAGAATTCTGTCAGTCTTTGAAAGACTAATTCTTCATCATATTCAGCTTCGATGCGTTCACGGCTTGCTTTTCCATAAACTTGTCTCAATTGAGGATTAGACATCAGTGTTCCCAAAGCCTCTGCTAACTTTTCACTATTTTGATGTGGCACAATTAAGCCAGTTTTTCCATGTACTACTGCTTCTCGACAGCCTCGAATATCTGTAGCGACAACTGGTAAACCCATCGACATTGCTTCCAAAATAGATCGGGGTAATCCTTCATGAGTGAAAGTAGGCAGCGTAAAGATATCTAAAATGCCTAAAATCTCTGGTATATCTTGACGTTCGCCTGTGAGGGTAACGTGTTTTTCAAGTCCAAGAGTGTGAATTTTTTCCATAAGTTCAGCTTGGAAAGGTTCAGGGTCAGTGCTGAGTTGACCGCCAATCACCAGAACGTGCAAATTAGGAAAGTGAGGAAGTAGCTTAGCTGCGGCTTCAATCAAGTATTCACTTCCTTTTTTGCGTGTTATACGCCCTACTGTGCCAATTATCAAGTCAGAAGTTTCAGGTATGCCTAAGGATTTGCGTAATTGGGTTTGATGAGTGGGATCGAGGCGCTTGCAGCTGAAGCGATCAATATCTACACCGTTGCCCAAGTAACCCAATTTCTCTGGTGGACAAAGACTCAATTTTTTAGCTGTGGCGATATCTTCATGATTTTGGCTAAGGATGATATCAGTTATCAAAGCAGCGAATTTCTCAACATTAACGTAGAAGCGATACTGACTAGGAGATGATAAATCGTGGAACGGAAAACCGTGGGCAGTGTAGACAATGCTGTTGGTTCCAGCAAGTTTGGCAGCAATGCGTCCTAATACAGCAGCAATTGGAGTATGTACATGAACAAGGTCATACTGATTCTGTCGGATGATTTTCGTCAAACCGTAGATACTTCTTAAATTGGAAATTAAAGAAATGCTCCTGTCAATCTGAACTTGGTGTACTTTATATCCGTTTTTTTGGAGATTTTCCACTTCCGACCCCGGAGAACAAGCTATTTCTACTTCTAAGTTGCGGGACAAAAAGTATTTAATCTGAGGTAGCAAAAGACCTTTAGCAGTAGCACCAATTGCACAAATATGTAGAACTTTCATCTGACTTTACCCGTTGATTTCGGCTTGCTTCTAAGTAAATTTATTTCTTATTGACAATTAAAAAGATGCCAGAGATGGCTAGTTTATAGTTGTCAACATGATGAAATTCGCTGACAAATTTTTGTTGATGTTTTTCCACAAAAGCCACTGCCTGACGTTGCTTGTTTGCATCAATTTCTTCAAACCTTTGGTGGGGAGTTATATCTCCCACATCTACTAACCTTGTAACTAACAAAGAGTAATCAATTAATCCAGCACTTTTCATTTCTTCTAGTACCTCTTGGTAATCATGTACAAGGATACGATTCGGACGACCGGAGTTACGCACCATACGACGGTAAATAGGACTGGGAATTTCTAGAAAAGTCAGTTCATGATGTGTTGGTGTAAACATGGCATGATCGCGCAAATCAATTTTATGTAACATCTGTCCGCCTGGTTTAAGGCTGGCTACCATATGCTGCAAAGCATCTAGGGGATCGTAAAGATGCTCTAAAACAGCACGGGAGACAATAAAGTTATAAATTGGCTCTTGATTTTGATTACATTTTTGAAAATAAACTTCAGCCGCTTGACCGATTTTCCAATTTATACCTGCCAATTGATGGTCATCCCAAGACTCTGTTAGTCGAAAGGCATCAAGTGCATACCGCCTCGCAAGAGATTCATAAATTCCTCTTTGTTGCTCAATATTACGTTTGCTAAAGAAGCGGTCTACTAAATCTACTTGTTCACATCCATCATGGCGCATAAGCAGCGCCACACCTGCATTATCTCCAGGACCTAGCTCAGCTGCAAATCCCTGAAATTTTTCTATCAATCCATATCGTTTGTAGTCAGTAAAAACCTCTTGAATGTAATGTAGGGAATCGGCTTCAGAAAATGTCGCATGGATTGTTCCAGAATCTGTTTCAATATTTCCTAATGCCATGCGAATATGCCAGCGTAAATCAGTTGCTAAATAAGCAGCCGAAGTTAGAAATATGGAACTTTTTATTATCTTCTTGATTGTCTTGGTCATCATGATTATGTTCTTTTTAATATCTCACATCAGTATCAAACAACAAGTACACAATAAATAGGTGCGCACTACAGTATTAGATTACGCATACAACGACTGCACCCACTGCCATTCTTGGGTTAACCCCTCTTTAAGAGAGATTTGCGGTTGGTAGCCAAGGATTCTCTGCGCCTTAGATACATCTGCAGCAGTGTGACGCGCATCTCCCATCGCCTTTTCAATGTGGTGTCTCTTAATTGGTTTGCCAACAATCTCTTCCATTGTGTCCAGCACTTGTGTTAAAACCACCCTGCTACCGCCGCCTATGTTGAAGATTTCACCAACTGCTTGGGGTACGGTGGCGGCGGCTAAATTGGCTGCTACTGCATCACTAATAAATGTAAAGTCCCGCGTTTGCTGTCCATCACCGTAGATGGGAATCGCCTCATCTAGCAAAACCGCTTTGAAAAACTTATGAAATGCCATATCTGGACGCTGTCTGGGACCATAAACTGTGAAATAGCGCAATGCTACAAACGACACGCCAAAGTTTTTGTGATACAGCCCACACAAGCGTTCAGCTGCTAGCTTAGTAATGCCATAAGGAGAAACTGGCTGAGGACAAATTCCCTCGTGGGTGGGTAGAGTTTCCGCGTCACCATACACACTAGAGGTAGAGGCAAATACTAACCTTTTCACGTTTTGCGCATCCTTTGCTGCTTCCAGCAAAACTTGCGTGGCGTTAATATTCCGTTCGGTGTAAGCGCGGAAACCTTTACCCCAACTTGCCCTTACTCCCGCTTGCGCCGCCTGGTGGTAAACCACTTCTACATCTTTAAGGAGTGTTTGCCAATCTAAAAACTGGATATCTCCCTCAATTAATTTAAAGTTGGAATGATTTTGTAAGTGTGTAATATTCTTGTGCTTTAAAGCAGGATCGTAGTAATCATTTAATTCATCAATTCCGATAACTTCTTCACCTTGTTTTAACAGAGATTCTGCAAGCTGAGAACCAATAAATCCTGCCGCTCCGGTTACGATAATTTTAGCCATGTTTCCTAACCTTTTGATAGTTTATAAACTTTAAAAAATAGATAATATTGTCATTCGTGTTCGCATACAGTAAAATCTATTATTCTTATTAATACATGCACAAAATAATCAAAACTTTCACAGACTATTCAACATGTTTTTTCAGGAAAATTGACTCTTTTTTAGGGTACTTTATACAAAATGCTGCATTGACAAAGTTAGTTACAACAGAATCAAGTATCTTGCCTTCAAAAAGACGCAGGAAAGAAGCTAACCAACGTTTAATAATTTTTTTTTCATTGCTCATCATGTCTAACTTGGCATTTATGAAAAGGTTTGTCTCTAGTTCAAATTCTCTGAAATAAAATTCTGAGACACTTTGCACCTCATTCAGAAAACGATAATAGGTTTGATATTGCAGGTATTTATTTTGGCTAATCGCTGTTTCTCTAGCCGAACATTCTTTTAATTTTGGTTTCAGCCCGAAGGCATAAAATGGATATAAATAGGAAACTCGTGCGTTTCCGGGTGGCATCCAATGTGCAAATGGAATATCTAGATGTGGTTCTGAGAGATTGGTAGCTAAAGGAAAATTCACTAACAAAACTCCATTAGGTTTCAGTACTCTGGCACATTCAGATATCATTTGGCTGAAAAATCTAACATGCTCAAACACTTGATTCGCGTATAGAACATCAAAGGAGTTATCAGAAAATGGAATAGTTTTTTCATCTTCCATAAAACGAATATGATGTTCGTATGATTCCCCAAAATGGGGCTGAATTTTTTTTCTCAAAGCTTCGGCACACTCAAGAAAATCGTAGCCATAAAGGTCATAGCCATCATCTAAAAGGAATTCCAAAATAGTTCCATCCCCACATCCCATATCCAAAACTGCTATTTTTTGACCGTTGGCGATCGCCTGAATTTTTCTAGCAATATACAGGGTTGTAGGTGAATTCCAAGGCTTATCTTTCGCTGAAAGCATAATTTTTCTCCTCTTTATCAGTAAGTGGGCGCAAATCAACCTGAGTGCTGGGTAATGCCAGTAGTCGGTGGTTTATAACCAACGGTTTAAATGACAACTGACAACCAAGATATTTATGTTTATTTGCGACTATTGACTGAAACTACTACTGTTTGTCTAACCACGCCTGGAACATCAGTACGTCCCAGAGATAGTACTGCCAGTTACGAACACCTGCTAGATGTTCTCTCCACTTTTGGCGAATCGGTTGGGGATTGAAGAACCCTTGTTGATCTAAGCGACTTTCGTCAAGTAACTCCTCTGCCCACTCACGCAAAGAACCACGCAACCAGCTATCAATCGGCACACCAAAGCCCATTTTGGGACGATCGATCAGCTGTTGTGGGACATATTTATGCAAAACTTGACGCAATAGCCACTTACCTTGACCGTTACGAATTTTCATCGACAGTGGTATGCGCCAAGCAAATTCCACTACGCGGTGATCTAACATAGGTATCCGACCTTCTAGACTCACACCCATGCTGGCGCGATCAACTTTGACGAGGATATCGTCTGGTAAATAAGTTACCGTATCCAGATACATCATCCGTTGAGTGAAATCGGCTAACTGTGCCCAAGATTGGCGATCGCTTAAAACCGTTGCAAGTTCTGAACTTGCAATTACTATTTGTTCTGGGGACTTCCAGTGAGAAACCAAACCAGCGTACATTGCCTCTGGATTAGGAGCTGCTAAAACTTCCGCAAATTTGTGTAAGTTATTACCAGTAAGTGACTGCTTAAGTTTGGCTGGCAGTACAGCACCAAAGGTCGCAAAACCACGGTTCCAAGTCTCCGGTGATACGCTAGTCAAGGCATGAGCAGCAGCAGAGCGGATTGGCGTAGGCATCCAGCCTACCTTCTGCCAAATGCTGCGACCCCAGAAATAGCGGTTGTATCCAGCAAACAATTCATCGCCACCATCGCCGGAAAGACTGACTGTTACGTGCTGTCTGGCAAGCTGAGATACTAGAAATGTGGGAATTTGGGAAGAGTCGGAGAAAGGCTCGTCATATAAACTTGGCAGTTTAGGAATGACTGCAATTGCCTCTTCTGCAGTCACATAAAGTTCTGTGTGATCTGTGCCTAAGTGCTGTGCTACAGCCTTGGCATAATTAGCTTCATTGTATTGGTCTTCATAAAAGCCGATACTAAAGGTTTTCACTGGTTGACTACTTTGAGTCTGCATTAAGGCTACTACTGTAGAGGAATCAATCCCTCCAGAGAGGAACGCACCCAAAGGCACATCGGCAATCATTTGCATCCTTACGGCATCCTGTAATAATGCCTCTAGCTCTGCTACTGCTTCAGTTTCCGAGCCTGTAAAGGGATGAGCAACACCTGATTCTGCTGCAACTCTTGCAGACCAATAGGGCACTGGTTGGGTATGAGCAGTTTGACCATTCCAACTGAGGAGAGTTGCAGGTGGTAATTTAGAGATGCCTTTGTAGATGGATAATGGTCCAGGGATATCGGAATAACGGAGAAACAACGCTAAAGCATCACGGTTAATTTCTGGTTGGAAATCGGGATGGGCTTTGAGTGCTTTTAACTCAGAGCCAAATAAAAAAGTGTGACCTACCCAGCCATAGTACAGTGGCTTTTCGCCCAGGCGATCGCGCCCCAAATGCAAAACCCGCTCTTGACGATCCCACAGCGCAAATGCAAACATCCCATTAAAACGCTTAGTCGCTTCTAACACCCCCCACTGGCTGAAGCTTGCTAGCATTACCTCAGTGTCAGAATGACCTCGAAAGCGGTGTCCTAGTGATTTGAGTTGCCCCTGCAACTCTAGAAAGTTATAAACCTCGCCATTAAACACAATTACATAGCGACCATCCGCAGAAATCATCGGCTGGTGTCCGAATGGTGAAAGGTCTACAATTGCTAGTCGCCTATGTCCCAAGGCAATTCCCACCTCTATATCTACCCAGCTTCCTCCATCATCTGGACCGCGATGAATTAGTGAATTTGACATCTGCTGCACAATCATCGGCAGCCGATCATTGCTTATTTGTCTAGATGTGTCCCAAAAACCACTAATACCACACATTTCTATTAACCTTTGATTTGAATTTTTTTTGCTAACAAACTTTCGTACAATGTTTCGTACTGAAGCACCACGGAGTCTAAAGAAAAGAATTCCTTAATTCTGACTCTTGCTGCTTTTCCTAAT
This sequence comes from uncultured bacterium, assembly GCA_964246695.1. GTDB lineage: Bacteria > Cyanobacteriota > Cyanobacteriia > Cyanobacteriales > Nostocaceae > Stigonema. The sequence continues at coordinate 14,852 of CAXTSI010000014.1, read as the reverse complement.
GCTTCTCTCCCCTTATGTCCCAAATCAATTAACTCTTGAAGAGCATTAGCTAATGCCTGTGAATCTCCAGACGGTACAACTTTTCCTGTATCACCAACAATCCCGGCTGAATCACCGACGTCTGTAACCACACAAGGCACACCGCAGGACATTGCTTCACCAATCACATTAGGAAATGCTTCACCATGAGAAGAAGAAGAACAAGCAATATCTAGTGCAGCAGTCAGGCGATGAATATCTTGTCGTTCACCAAGTAAGTGGATGCACTCAGCAATTCCTAACTCATCGATTATTTTGCATAAATTTTGGTTTTTCCAGTCAATTTCAGTACCAGCCAGCACAAAATGTACGTTTGGATAATTCTTCAGTAAAGTTGCTGCTGCACCAAGGAAGTTAGCATGGTCTTTCATGAAATGATAGCGACCAATTCGACCTATCAAAAAAGCTTCGTTTTTTAATCCCAATTCTTTGCGTATGCTACTACGCTCTGCGGCTGATTGTATATAGATTTCTGTATTAAACCCATTAGGAATCACAAAGGTTTTATTTATTTCGTAGCCAAGTTGCTCATGTTGAGTAGCACTGACTTGCGAATTGTAGAGGATTTTTGTAGGAAATCTAGATAATTTAGCAAGTAGCTTAATAATAGCAGATGTGCCTACTTTTTCGTAGCTTAATGAATAAAGAGATTGACGGATGTTCCAAAGTACAGGTGCTGATTTCAAGGTGAAAGCGCTCGCCACCTGTGCTGCAAAATTACCGTGATACATCCAGCCTTGAATTATATCAGGCTGTATTTGATGAATTTGGTGAATTAATTTCCAGATTGACCCTATTGTAGGCTTACCTGGTTTCATGCCAAGCGTGTGAACTGGGATACCTAAATCTGCTATGCGATCGCCCAATGTGCCACGATCAATCAGAGAAATTACAACCGGACTAAAGCGCTCTCGATTCATCTTAGATAGGATCTGATAAAGCATCATTTCCGCACCACCAGTAGAGAGTCCAGTAATAATGTGAACTGTCAGAAATATGTTAGCCATTTTCAAATCTCCATTGACCCTCGGCAAGCCCTAACATGAATGACCAAATAATTACCTCTTTTGGTTGATAGAAGGTAAAATCAATGGCTTGGGTCATCACAAAAAAAGCAAAAATGAAGAAGGAAGGATAACAATGATGATAAAAAGTTTGCCATATTCTTTTGAATAGGTAGAAGAATATAAATGTAGATAAAATTCCCAGTCCAAAAAAGTACTCTATAAAAATGCTGTGAAAGTGGGGTATGCTAACAAGAGTCAATTCGTCTTCACTTGAAGCTGGAAATTTCAAATCCGTATGTTCAATAATCAGATTTGGCGTAGCATCAAAGCCAACACCAAATATAGGAATATAACCATTTTCCCAAACAACCCCAGCTTGTGCCCAGATTACTGATCTGTCATTTAAATTGGAAAAACTTTCTGTATTTGTGCGATCGGTAATAACAGAGGCAAATTCCTCGCCTCCAAAATGAAGTAAGATACTAAAAAATATACAAATAAAAATACCTCCCAGTAAATAATACTTTATTTGCTGATTAATTCTAGTTTTTCTGGCATAAATAACAAATAGCACTAAAGAGATTATAGTCGTTGTTCTACTAAATGTTAAAAGTAAAAATATAGATGATATTAATAGTATTATTCTATATTTTCTTATAAAGGCAGTAAAGCAAACTACTGCTGACACTTGACTAAAACTCGCTACTGTCATAGCAGCAGCATAAACCCTGGCAAATTCACTAAACCTTAAATTTAGAACAAATAAAGAACTAATTGCTAACAATATGAATAAAAAAAATAAAAGGCTTTCGGTTGCTTTTGTTCCTAGCCTATGCACCATTCCTTTTGCTAGGGAAAATGTCAGTGAAAACCTCAATAAATAAACTAAACTATCTATAATGTATGCAACACCTAGTTCAAATGCACTGAAAAAACTTAATACAATAATAATTGCTAAAGTTAATAAAAATAAAAAGCTTCCCTTGTCTACTTTAATTGCACCAGATATAATGCTATATGCAATAGAAGCTGCAAGAATAAAATCATACCAACCTAGATATGCCGAATGCCACGGTTGTTCAGAGATATAATCTGGGAAAATTGCAGTACTTTTTAATGCCATGTAAATAAATAGAGAAATTACTGGTAATGGAACAATTTTTAGACAATTCCACAGGTAAATATTAATGGGATATGTTTTTTTTTCTTGATTATACATGAGGTTGAATCAAATATTTTTTAAACCAAAAAATGAATAATTTAATTACATTTTAAAAATAATTGGGTAGTTACAACTACTTTATAAACACTGAAATTTTCCAATATTTTTATTCTCGCCTTTTCTTGCAATACGTTTCGTTCTGGTAATGTTAAGGCTATTAAACTGCGGCATCCTGTAGCCAAAGCCTCTGGATTTGTAGGCGGCACAACTATGCCTGTATCACCAACAATCCAAGCTGAATCTCCTACATCTGTAACCACACAGGGTATGCCACAAGCCATTGCCTCTCCAATCACATTAGAAAATCCTTCGCCGTAAGCAGAAGCAGAAACAGCTACATCTAGAGCATTATGTACTGCACACATATCTGCCCTTGCTCCTGCCCAAATAACTTTATCAGAGATACCTAACTGTTCAGCTAGCTGATACAGTTGGAGTGCGTAGTTTTCTAAGCCAGTACCTACACAGACAAAACGCACATCCTGACGCTCCTTGCATAATAAAGCCGCTGTCTTGAGAAAGGTGGGATGATCTTTCATCGGATTTAGTCGTGCCACCAACCCAATCAAAATTGCGTCTTCTGAAATTCCCCACTCTTTTCGGACTCTTGCACCAGCTTCTCGATCCGGTTGAAAACGTTCGGTATCAATGCCATTAGGAATTACCACCATTTTATTACCTGGAAATCCTTGGTTTAAATAAAATTTTCGTCCAGCATGAGAATTGATAACGATCAGATCAGCAAAGCGCGATAAAACGCATCCTATTTTGAAAATCAGGCTTCCTAGCCAACCATAAAGAGCAGCATCAGTTTTAGAATCGCGGATTCCCCAAATCATGTATGTTGCTGGGAAAAATGGCTTTAAAAAGATAGTAAGCAAATTTGATTCCCCAAGATATCCATGCAACACATTAGGATTTATCTGTTGCAGATGCTGAATAAGACGCCGAAAGAAGCGAATTAAATCCCAACGCCCTTGTTTTTCTAAAGAAATAGTTGGAATACCACTATCTCTTAGATCTTTTTCTAAAGGACCACCAGAGTAAAAATATAAAACAGTTACATCAAAACTATGTTTATCAAGACCTTTTACTAGCGTCACTAATTGTCTTTGAGCGCCGCCATAGTCAAGGTCACGTATCAGAAATACAATCTTTTTTTTCATTGCCTTAGAAATATTTACTAGCTACAGCACTTTGTCATGTAAATACTGATTATGATCTAGGCATCATCTTTTGTGCCCTTCGCGTCATCTCTTCAATATCAAAACCCAAAGGCTCTCCCGTTTTTATCTTCTGCCGAGCTGAGACAATTGCCTTTTCAACTCCATCTGGCACTTTATTCTTCCACCAGTTCATTTCCTCGCTATAACACCAAACGTATTCGTCTGATTTGGAAAGGGCATAATAGGTGTTGTGTTCCAACCATTTTGCTCTCTGTTCTGAAGTCAGGTAGTTACTGGGTAATTTCTTATTAGGTTGACCGAGAGCAAACAGATAATCAATGTAGAGAGCATGTCCTAATTTAACTTGATTGCTGTATTTTGAATGGTTTTCCGGCGCAATCAAATTAAGCGCTTTCTTTTTGATAATATTGCGTGCTGATAAAAAACGCTCCCGACCTGAATAGTAGTAAGCTCCCTCGTTCCCGTCAATTATCTCTGTATTTGACCGAGCCGTATCCAAGATACCGTTTAAAAATGCAGGCAAAAGACCATAGGCATGTGTAGAGAGTTTACTCATCAGCTTTGCTTCATCGGGTTCATCCATGAAATCTAATAAATTGCTCATTTGGAAAAAGCAAAGAAGTTTAACATTAGGTAGTTGATTCTGAAGTGCCTGCATGAATTGGACACCTCGCTTGCGTACTTGCTGCCAGTGTTGTCCAAAGGATTTGCCTTTTGCACTAGGAACCTCTGAATAATTCCAGGGATTTATACCATATGCTTCAGGATCAAAAGCGATGCCTGTCAAGCGCCCCTTTTTTACTATTTCTGCAAATAAATGAATATTTTGCTCTGATGCTGCCCAGTCACTATCGCTAAACCAATCCCAGCCCTTCTCTGGAGTCATCCACAACAATACGAAATTATGAGTGAATTTTGAAAATTTAGTTGCTTTCAGGCTTTCTAATTCTTGATTGAACTTTTGCTTGTCATAAGGCTTATGTAGGAAAACCTGAGTACCGCTATCGAGTCTGATAACAATTCCGTCAAATGGGCGCTTTTCCATCTGCTGAATGTTTTGCTGAACAAATTTAGGGCTAGGCACGTCCCAGCCATATTCGATGAGTTTCTTGGATATTGGTTTGCTTTCTCCACTTATAAATCCTACGTACAGTAGAGATGTAAATAAAATAACTATTACTGCTTTTAAAAAAGATCTCATAAGTTAAGTCACTCAAAAAATATTAAATTTAAAATTAGGTAATCACAGTAAATTATTTTTTCAATGAAGCGTATGGGCACGGTTATAGGTTAGAGTGAAAACTGTAAATATGTACTGGTAGGGCTGATATTGAGTCATCATTTTTTCCCTTCGTTTATTACTTCTTCAATTAATCCTGACCACATTCCCATTACGTTTTCTAAGCTAAAGCGTTGGGTTACACATGGTGCATTAACAGCTAATCGTTTACGCTCTTGTTCGTCAGACATTAGGCGTTCCATTGCTGCGGCTAATGCAGATACATCTTCAGTTGGTACTAAGACACCATCTACACCATCACGAATAATTTCTCGTGGTCCACTGGGACAATCAAAAGAAATGACTGGTAACCCGCAAGCCATTGCTTCGCACAGAGCATTAGGAAAACCCTCAAAACGGGAAGACATGACAAATAGATCCGCCTGCTTTAAAAATTCTGAGGTATTTTTTACCAGTCCAGGAAAATGAATCTGTTCAGCCAGTCCTAACTGACTACGTAAGGATTCTAGCTGTGAGCGTAATGAGCCTTCTCCTAAAATTGTCAGTATCCATTGTGGATATCGATCCTTCAGTTTGGCAAAAGCTTGTATTAATAAATCAAAGCCTTTCTGTTGCTGAAGCCGTCCCATAGCAACGAGCGATCGCTCACCTAAAACTTTGTCTAATAATTCTTTTTCTACCGATGGTAATACAACTGGATTAGGAATAATACAGGTACGAGCGTGCAATTTAGGGAAAAAAGAACTCTGTATTCTTTGAGTCTGCACAACAATGCGATCTGCAAATGGATATGTCCACTGTCGTAGTTGTTCCCAAATCTTACCTATACAATGCCTTGTTGGATCAATGCGCTCTGACACCAAAACTGGTATGTTCAACCATCGTGTTGCCAGTAATGTCAGCACATTAATTTTATCCATAAAGCTAATTACAGTATCAGGCTTACTGTCACAAATTGCAGAACGTAATGTGCGGATACGCTGCCAATTATTCCAGATGCTAATAATTGCGTTGGGAGAGTCGCCAGCTATGCCTAATGGAAGGTGCAAAACACGGTAATCCAAATTATAGAAGGGAGGTGTTGTATTGTCGTCAAAAGTCATTAGAGTGATTTTCCAACCTTTTGCTGCCCAATAATTAGCCATGATTGACATTACTCGCTCGGCACCACCAGAAGAAAGGGAACTAATTACTAATGTTAATCGCATGACTTTTTCGCAAGTAGCAAAGTATTTCCATAAAATGACTGCGTTGTATCAATTTCATCAAATAACCAGCCAATTATATTGATTAATAAACTAAAAAATATCCAAAAAGGAAGAAGAATTGCTTTTAATATGCGAGTTAGTTTGTAGAGGTTCATATTCATTTCGACCCAATTTAAAAGCAATATGCCAATTGTACTGCCAGTACCTCCTTGAGGCTTCACCTGAATTATATTATAATGTCTCTCAAATAAATTCCTAATTCCATATATAGAAAGACGCCTATAATCATCTGGAGCGCCATGTTGATTATACATAAAAGGCACGGTAACTAATAATAGACCACCAGGTTTTAAGACACGGTTTATCTCATGTATTGTCTCATTCAAATTAGCAACATGCTCTAATACTTGAGTGCAGATTACAGCGTCAAAATATGAGTTTTCAAAAGACCATGAATCGCCAGGTTTAATTGTAAAATCAACTTGTGACCCTGGGTATACATCAATTCCAATATGCTTAGCTTTTTCTGAATTAAGCCAAACTCCATAAGGTTTGTCACCACATCCTACATCCAAAACTCGTCCTTCAAGTGTCGGCAATAATTCCCGTAAGTCTGAATACAAGTCCTTACCCGCTAACCATTGAAAATGCCACAGCTTCGGACTGGGATGAGAACCACAAACCAAGTTATAAGTCTTTGTATAAAATTCGCCCAGTTTACTCATTTTTCCTTCCTTTCCTAAAATTTTAATATCTCTTTTAATTGAAAAAACCACCTAATCTACGCATTTTTGGGAATTCTTTTTATGACATAAGAAAATAAGAATAAAAAGGAAAAAATATAGACGCAACTTGTTGAAAGAGCAATACCTGAAATCCCCATAAAGTGGGAAAAGAGATAATTCAGAGTAATATTGATGCTTGCATTCCAGGCAGATCCCCACATCAGAATATGGTTTAATCGCATAGATAAAATTAAATGCACTACTAAAATACTTGCTATATAAAAAGGTATTTGTAATGCAAAACAAGCTTGAATTTGAGCAACTAAATGAGTATCGTAAGCTGTAAACGAACCTCTTTGAAAGAAGATTTGTACGATCATTTCAGAAAATACAATTAAGACTACAGCAAGTGGTACGGTAACTACAAAACTCAGCCGCAGGTAATATTTAAACGTATGAAGTACACCTGTCCAATCTTGAAGAGCAATCATTTTTGAAAAATAGGGAATCACAGCAGTGCTTAGTGCTGTAGTGGCTAAAGTTATGGGCAATGCAACCACTCTATTACCATAACTTAGTGCTGCTACGCTTCCAGGGGATAACATTGCTGCCATCGATTGATCGATTACAGTGCTGCTAGACATTAAAAACAGCCCAACAACTGTTGGTAAATACTGACTAAATGTCTGACGCATATTAGCGTCTATTTGATATAATTTTGGCAATAATGAAATTCCTTGGCGATGAAGTGCTACTCCCAGAAAAACACTTTCTAGTACTGCACCAAGGACTAGCCCTGCGGCTAAGGCAAACACTCCCCAAGACTCAAACTTTAAAAGTAATAGGATAGTAATAGATGAAGTCAGAATCGGGGATAGAGCTGCGATAATAAAACGCTCTCCTGCATTCAAAACAGCACTCAACATGATGATAATCGCGCTTAAAATAACATAGGGCGAGAGCACACACATCAGCTTAAAAGTTAGGTCTAACTTTTCCGAACTGAACCCTCCAGCAATCAGCGGCAGATACAATGGTGCAGTAATCAACGTTAATGTTGTCGTGATTAGCAGCAGTACTAAACTCCAGAATGTTGCTCCAGAAAACAGTCTTTGAGCTGCCTTTAAACCTTCCTGCTCTCGCACCTGAATGTATGTAGGAATAAGAGCAGCATTCAAAGCGCCAGCTATGACAGTAATTATAAAAGAAGGAACTAACAAGGCAATTAAAAATGCATCCAGAGTATCCTGAGTACCAAACTTCCATGCAACAACTAATTCTTTAATAACAGCCACAACTTTGACTAATGCTGTTCCCACACCAACCGTAACAGCTGCACCAAAAATTTTACGATTGACTGAGCCATTTGTCAACTTAATCCAGATTTGAATGATGTTTTTAAATGGCGAAATTTTCATTTAAAGTAGATACTATTTGTTGGGTATTTTGCTATCTTTATGATTGTAAAATTGCCAATATGTAACTAAAATTATAAAAGGTCTATTCAAAATAAACCTTTGTATTGATTTGTATAAATTACTTTCATAGGCATTGCGAAAGGTTTTAAGTTCATAAAAAATAATTTGCAATTGTGGTCAACTAATTTGTCGCTATGGCACAATTACAGCAATATTTTTTCCTTCATCTCCGGCAGATAATTTTCTAAGTATTTAGGTCTATACCCCAACACCAGTTGCTCAAGCAAAAACAAAATCCAATTGACATCATTTCTAGCTGCTGCTGTACACAATGCTTCTACAGTATCAGCCAAATTTTCGGGAACCATCCGACTGGCATTTTTCACAACCAACAGTTTCTCGTGTTGGGTTGGTTCGTAATCCTCTCCGTCAATAAACAACTCCTCAAATAACTTTTCCCCCGGCCGCAACCCTGTAAACACTATGTCAATGTCTTTGTTGACTTCATATCCCGAAAGGCGAATGAGTTCCTTTGCCAAGTCAACAATTTTGACCGGTTCGCCCATATTCAACATCAATACTTCACCACTGCGACCAAGTACTGAAGTTTGTAAAACAAGTTGAACTGCCTCTGGGATGGTCATGAAATAACGACAGATATCAGGATGGGTAACTGTTACTGGACCACCCGCTGCAATTTGTTTTTTGAAAGTGGGAACGACGCTACCCCGACTGCCCAGAACGTTGCCAAAACGCACAACAACATAAGGCTTGCCACTTTTTTGAGCAGCTTGCAGTACTAACATTTCGGCGACTCTCTTACTAGCCCCCATCACATTGGTAGGATTCACTGCTTTGTCTGTGGAAATCATCACGAAATGTTTCACATCGTATTCCAGCGCCAGTTCCACCAAATTTTTTGTCCCAACTACATTGTTAGTAATTGCTTCTGGTGGATTTAATTCCATCAGGGGGACATGTTTATGAGCCGCAGCGTGGAAAATCACCTCAGGTTGAAATCGCTCAAAAGCGTGTTTTAGTCGATCGCGAAAGCGAATATCAGCAATAAAGGTCGAAAGACGAGGGGTGTATCCTTGTGCTTTGCCATCATGTTTAAGTACTTGGACAAGTTGGTCTAATTCTTGTTGAATATTAAACACAGAATTTTCACCATGTCCTATAAGTATCATTTCCTGAGGATGGCATTTGAAAATTTGCCGACACAATTCGCTACCAATTGACCCACCAGCGCCTGTAATCAAAACTTTCTTGCCGAGGAGAAACTGGGAAACTCGCTCAATTTCTATCTGTACAGGTTCGCGTCTTAGCAAATCCTCAATTCGTACATCCCGAATGCTTTCCACTCGTACACGACCATTCAATATTTCATGTATTCCTGGTAATGTGCTGGTTTGAGTTCCAGTTGATTGGCAAATATCTACGATTTCCCGAATGACTCGTCCAGCAACTGTAGGCATTGCAATAATCACTTTGTGGATGTGAAGAGATTTCACCAGATCGGGAATTTTGCCGCGATCGCCGACTACAGGAATACCCCGAATGTGTACATTTATTTTCCCTGGATCGTCATCGATGAAGGCGACCGGATGAAAACCCAGATGGGGATTTATTTGCATTTCTTTCACTAAGGAAACCCCTGCACTACCAGCACCGACTACCAATACTCGCTCCCATGGTTTATGTCCTGCATATCGCTGGCTGACTCTTTCCCCCACCGGAACGCTAAAACGTAGCGCCCCAATGAAAATGCACGAAAGCAATCCGTCGATAAATGGTAGCGATTGTGGCAGTTTAGCGAGAGCAAACGCTGGTATATGTTGAATAACATTAAATGTCAAAATCTGAACCACCACTACAGCCACAATCAGCTTGGCTATATATGTGAGTTCCTCAATACTTGCATAGCGCCAGTAACGCCGATAAAAACCAAAACTCCAAAATCCACCGAGTTTGACTGTTAAAAACAGTAATGTTGCGATCGCCAGCTCTGATAAGTACGTGGCGATAGGAAGATTGTCATCTAAACGCAGGAGCAACAGCACTAATAATGGTGTCATTAAAAAAACAATGACATCAAAAATGAGAAAATGGCGGTTTCTCAGTTTTAGCAAATGGCTAAATACACTCTTAGTCGTTTTTTGAACGAGCTCGTGAGAATCCATAGATCACCCTTTTAAGTCCTGGTCGATCGCCCCTTTAAGTCATTTTTTAGAGACAAAGACAACACTCAATCTCTGAAACTCAGAGCAGCTTTGCGGTCAAATGCGCGTCCTAAACCTAAATAAGAGCGTGAAATTCTTGTGTTCGCGTAGCGTGTCCGTTAAAGACAGGACTGCTAATAGCTAATAGCTAATGGTAAAAAAGCAATTAGCAATTAGCAATTAGCGACCAATGTTTTTTCACGAATCATTTAGGAGCGCTATATTAATTCTTGAAAGTTCCGTTTCTGCTCTGTTATTGGCTAGCGCCAGTTGAAGTGGCATATACATATAACCTAACCTCATACTGCAAGGTCTGCACATGTACACAAGTAACTTGTTGATAGGTACTCGTGTACTCAATTTTTATGTCTTGACCCCACTAAATGCCTTGCTTCCGCCGCTAAGCTATTTTTCATAGCCCATACCATCGCCTCAGATCGTGAACTCACTGCTAACTTAGCGTAGATGCGGCTGATGTAATTTCTGACTGTTTGTTGAGCCAGGTTTAGCTCAGCAGCAATGCGAAAATTATCCCAACCCTTAGCTATCATGCTTAGAAGCTGTTTCTCTCGTTGGGTTAAAGTAGATTTTAGAGTCTGGTAGGGATTGTCCGTTTCCCATTGAACCAGCTTCTTGATCGTGGCTTGACTAAACCATGTATCACCCTGTGCTGCTGTGCGGATAGCACGAACTAATGTCTCTGTTTCTTCGTCCTTGAGTACACACCCCACTGCACCTGCTGCAACCAAATCACCCACGTGCATATCCTCGAAGGCAGTCAATATTAGTACTTTCACCTCCGGACAGAACTCACGCAAGTCAGTTATTGCCTGAGGTAATGTGCAATCAAACGTGTTTAGTTCAAGTAACACTACATCAGGCTTGAGCTTCTTACAGAGTTGTTGTGCTTGATAGACATCTGTTGCTTCGCCCACTATTAGCATGTCTTTTTCGACACTCAGAGTAGCACCAATACCGATTCGCACTAGCGAATGTCTATCAACCAATAGCACTCGAATAGCATTGTACATCAGCAAATCCCTCCAAATACTGTAGCTATAAATTCGCAACAGAAAGTTGTAACAATAGCTGTCTGTAAATGAAGCACCTCAGTTTTGTAAATCTACCTCTTATAGAGTAGGCATCTTGCCAACCCAGAAATATTGTCAGGCGAGACGACTGTCTCACAAAAAAGACAAGATAGCAAAATCGAGATGCACCCTGGTAGTTTTTAGTCTTTCGCGTTGTTTACAAACAACATATAGCAATCCTATTTGATTTGTGAAAATTAAGCACCTTAGAAACCCGGTTTCTTAAAAGTTACCGGGTTTCTCCGCGTTCACGCTCTCCTCCACGGATTGCTATATAAAGTTGCCTTCTATTTCTCCTCACAATTACTAACAGCTATGAGTCAAACTTCCTGATTCAACTGGGACTGTCGGCAGCACCCCATCCACAAGGAGCGTGTCTAGCTCTATTGATTGCGGCATTGAAATCGCGTTCAATTTCTCCGCCAAAATCACATCTGTAAATCCCCTCTGACAAGAGGAGCCAGTCTTTGATATTTCCACACCAAGAACAGGTATTTCTGGAGCGAGCGGTCGATTACAACTAATCGACTGCCATCCAAAAGGCATTTGTAATGCAACGGGCAACGGAATTCGTACAATCCCCTGTCTCCAATCGCCTTTAATAGCTTCGCCACTTAATAGGGTTGCTAATAAAGCTCTAATTTGAAAAATTGGTGAAGAAAATCCTGATTTAAAAAGTTTATTATTTTTTGTCTTCACGTAAAATTATGACACTTAACAAGCATGTGCAACTCTCTTTAAAAAGAAAATATATTTATTTTTTAATTAATTTGGCTCAAGTGACTGCCAGTTATACATATCATGCATTAAACAGTAAGTAACTTAATGGCTGTTATATAAAAAGTTTGTAAAGTAGAATTTATTTGAATCATTTTATGTTATGTTTTAATTTTATAATAAAATCACAAATAAATTTGTAGAAACAAGAATACTGTACTAGTACATGACGGCGGAAATAACGCTACCATCTCAAACAGCCAAAACCCTTGTATTTCAAGCTTTTAGATTGCTTCGCAACGCGAGGCAGCTTCTCAACTCCAGTGGTCGCCGCTGCGCGAACGAGACGAGTAGCGCACTCGTGCGTCGCTACCGCAACCAGAGGCGCGAACGCGATTTTTAATTTTTAATTTTTAATTCCAAGGGAGCGGTACTAGGGACTTTTAAATAAAAAAAATTAGGACTTACGTAACTATACGCTCTTAAGCATCATGTGTATAACTCAATTCGGTCCTTTCAGAAAGATAATAGCGAACACGGGGGTGCAGCAGCCCATTTGGGGCATCGTCCAAGAAACAGAATTGACGAGATTCTAAGGGCGAGGAAACCGCGCCCCTACGATATTGTGTATACCCGACTGTAATTAAGAAAGCGCTATACGGATTGTCAAGTTTCCGACTAAACCTTTGCTTCCAAAGACTTAAGCAACTCGGTATTCACACCCGACTCCCGAGTCAAAGCGATTTTACCAGTGCGAGCTATTTCCCTTAAACCGAATTTTTGCAGCACCTGCACGATCGCCACCATCTTACCAGGGTCTCCCACAACTTCCAGGGTAAGAGAATCTTCTGCCACGTCTACCACTCGCGCCCGAAAAATCTGAGCCAGTTCCACAATTTCTGGGCGGTTGCTGCTCGTAGCATTCACCTTAAGTAGCATTAATTCTCGCTCTACGCAAGGAGTCTCCGTAATATCCTGCACCTTTAAGACGTTTATGAGCTTGTATAGTTGCTTGGTAAGTTGCTCGATCACGCGATCGTCACCAGGTACAACCATCGTAATCCGAGAAATTCCAGCCTGCTCAGCTGGACCAACTGCAAGGCTTTCGATATTAAAGCCACGACGAGCAAATAAACTAGAAATACGGGACAGAACACCCGCTTCATCTTCTACAAGCACTGAAAGGGTATGTTTCATTTTCGCCTACCGAGCCAAGCAGCATCACTGCACTAAACGTACTGCTAACTAAATTCCAAGTTGAATCATTTATTTTAAACTGAAAAGCTGCACTAATTTCAGTTCTTTCTGGCGATGCAATAGCGCGTATTGTTGTTATCTCTACCGCACCACTAACTTGTTCTGTATAGTAGCTGCCTGGATGACCACTCGCTTCTCCCAATTCCTCGCCGCTGCGCGAACGCACGCCTGTCAAAAGTCTAAGGTAACAAGTCAAAAAAATAAAAAGGTGCGGGTTCCCCTAAATTCATTTATGGAAAATGGAAAAAATGTATTTCCTAACACGTAGTAAAAAAAATACTACTCCCTTGTTCCAGAGCAAGTAAATTTATTTAGGTCGTGTCTTAATTTTGACTTTTGACTTTTGACTTTTGAATTCCCCGAAGGGGTTGACCGCCATACGCTAGAAATTAGCCGCGTACTCCTCTAGCACAGTATCCACCGCTTCTCGATACTGAGGGTCGGAGTAATAGCGTTTGGCGTTGGCAATGACCCGCTCTAAAACGTTTAGCCCATTTTCATTGAGAGCGGTAAAGTTCAGCAAGCGATTAAGGTCATCTGCTGCAATATCCTTCAGGAGTTGCCCAATCGCAAAGTTGAAGAATGGAGACGCAAAAACTTTAACTCCCGTAAAATCTAACTCCACAGAATCACCCCTCTGTAGCTTTGGATGAATCTGATTATATACCTTCTGCCCACCGTCAGCGGGGAAGCGCATATTCCCCCACGATATCGTAAATCTTGGATGTCATCTCTATATATCTCCCTCTCTGTGTTGCGTAAGTCCTGGTCTTATATTTTATTAGTAACTATTTACTAATCCCTGTCAGGGATTGAAGTAAGTCCTCTGGGGTATTACAGTTAAAAAGCATTTCGGGTTCGCTCAAGGGTAAAACTTGCACGGGATGTTGCTTCAACCACCCTTGAAACGATCGCCCCCCTTGATGAATAAACTCCATCAAAGTTGGTAAACAGCGACGGCGATAGAAACCACACAAAGGTTCCCATCCTTTAGTATGGTGAGCCAAAGCAGCGATCGCCTCATCCCCTACGCTATCTAGTCTAGCTGTCCATTCCTGCAACACCTCAACTCGCAACTTGGGTAAATCGCAAGCTAGTAGTAGCACCCATTCTGTTTGCACATGCGCCAGTCCTTGGGCAAACCCAACTAGTGGTCCCTGTGCTAACAGTTCGTTCCCACTTTCAACAAATAAAGGCACTTCCCGGATAAATTGGCTTTTAGGTGGTAGCAAATATTCATAGCGTTCCTGCCAAGGAGTGACTACGTAGACTGTATCGGCACAACTTTCCGCCACCCGACAAACTAATTGCAACAGCGGTACACCTTGAATAGGAATCAAGGCTTTATCCTGACCCATCCTCTCACTCCTACCTCCTGCCAAAACAATCGCAGTTAATTTAGTCATTTGTTAATTGTTAGTGGTTAGTGGTTAGTAGTTAGTGGTTAGTGGTTAGTGGTTAGTGGTTAGTGGTTAGTGGTTAGTGGCTAATGGCAATTAGCAATTAGCAATTAGCAATT
>CAXTSI010000013.1:0-39595 GCA_964246695.1 uncultured bacterium | reverse complement strand
TCCCCCCACTTCCTGTCGATCGCTTGCCAATATCGGAAATTTTTAGTTAATATACGTCAAAATTAAGACAGCGATGAAAATTCACACTTGAAAAGATTATCTGTTGTAGGTCTACTATATATAAGTGCTGCCTGTTATAGAACCTTGGCTCTTAGTGGCTATAAGCACTTTGGAACGGGAATTAAGGAACTTCCACAATGCTGATTTGCCCTCATTGTAAATTTGAAAATTCCGATGCCAATAAATTTTGTCAAAACTGTGGCACTTCCCTGACCCATAAGGTCTGTCCTCAATGTGCCACCAATGTAGCTGTGAATGCACAATATTGTCACAACTGCGGTGCGGAGTGCGGAACAGTCTGGTGGGCAATTATTCATAAGGGGGGGAGCTCATCTCCTCTGCGCGTTGGCGACTATCTCGATTCACAGCAACGTTATCAAGTGCTAACACTACCAACTGTAGAGGATATTGCCGCCAATGCTGAGGTGTGCATAAGAGTTTTAGACTGTCAACCGTATCAAGTATCACCACTGGTAGCGATGCTAGCAAATCAGCCTTCGGGGCTGGTAACGTCATCAGTGGTGGATACAAGTGAAATGGGCAGCCTTGCTAAACCTTATATTGCCCTAAAGTCTCAGTGTCACTTAGGTATACCGCCGATTCATGATGCATGGCAGCAGGGAGATCTGGCTGTTGTACTGATCGAAGATCGCTCAGATTGGCAGCATTTACTCGAACTGTGGCGTGAAGATACAACAAGTTCGTTACAAATGATACACTGTTTTTATCAGATGACCCAACTTTGGGTACTACTGGAAACAGTTAATTGTCGGCAAAGTCTCTTGGAGTGGTCGAATCTAAGATTGGATGAAGACCAAGGGGTTGCACTACAACGTTTATATGTAGAAACATTGAATGAGGATGGTGGGCACTCTTCCCGCCCTACAGCCATTGAATCGCCACAAGAGGCAACGAAACAGCCTTTTACAATTAAAGCTTTAGGACGGATTTGGCAAGCGCTATTTAGACAGTCTCAAAGAACTCAATTTGGCTCTGTAGTACAGTTGTTAGGAGAGTTGGAAGTGGATAAGATTCAGACCATGACGCAGTTGCAATCGCGCTTGCAGGCGATCGCTGCTGAACTGCAAGGCAACCCATCTGTCAGCGATCCCACCATCACCCCAGTACCAGAGATCGGAACTGCCACGCCCACTATCCTGCAATTAGATGAAAAAGAAGACAGCACGGTAAAAATCGATGATATGTCCACAGTTGTCTTGCCGATGCAGTTAGTCAGTCTAGAAAATGCCGCACTTACCGATGTAGGACGTCAACGCGATCGCAACGAAGACTACTTTGGCGTTGAGACGCAAATTAACAAGCAGGAAATACCTAACAGCCGTACTTTGCAGGCGCGTGGTTTATATATTCTCTGTGATGGTATGGGCGGACACGCTGGTGGTGAGGTAGCGAGTTCCTTAGCAGTGGAGAAACTACGGCAATACTTTCAAACTCACTTTCTTTCTAAGGTACTACCAACGGAAGAAGATATCCGTGCTGCAGTGCTGCAAGCAAACCAAGCAATTTACGAGATCAATCAACTTGATGCCCGGAGTGGTGTCGGTCGCATGGGTACCACCCTCGTCATGCTGTTAATCCAAGATACTCAGGTAGCGGTAGCGAATGTAGGAGATAGCCGCCTCTACCGCTTGACTCGCAAGCAGGAACTAGAACAAGTAACGGTAGATCACGAAGTAGGTCAACGGGAAATGTCTCGGGGAGTTGACAAAAGTGTTGCTTATGCCCGTGCGGATGCTTACCAACTCACCCAAGCCCTTGGTCCCCGCGACGAAAACTTTATCATTCCCGATGTGCAGTTTTTAGAGATCAATGAAGACACCCTATTCCTGCTTGCCTCAGATGGTTTAACAGATAATGATTTGCTTGAAAATCATTGGCGGACTCACTTAGAACCCCTGCTTAATTCTGGGGCTAATCTGGAAAATGGCGTTAGAAGCTTAATTGATTTGGCAAACAATTACAATGGTCATGACAACATTACTGCTGTAGTCATTAAGGCGAAAGTGCGCCCAAATTTAGAACAAGCATAGGGAATGGCTAATGGCTAATGGCTAATGGCTAATGGCTAATGGCTAATGGCTAATAGCTAATAGCTAATAGTAACAATTAGCAATTAACAATTAGCAATTAGCCATTAGCAATTAACAATTAACAATTAACAACCAACACTCCCCTATGGTCACGCTGACCCTGTTAGAACCGCAAAAAAAAACGCCACTCAATCAGTGGTGCTTTAAGGATGAATCTGTCATTCGGATTGGTCGGGCGGCGGATAATCAGGTTGTTTTAACCGATAATTTGGTTTCTCGACATCATTTGGAACTGAGAAAAATCAGTTCTGGTCACAATGGGAGTTCATGGCAGGTAATTAGTCAAGGCACAAATGGCACTTTTCTCAACGGTGTTTTGGTAGCAAATCAGAGTTCGTTGCCAGATAATTCCTTGCTGCAATTGGCGCAGGGAGGTCCAATGCTGAAGTTCCAAATTCAGCAGATGGAAACAGCACAAAATAAGCCTCCAACTTTGCCTGATAGTTGCACGCACGAAGGTAACTCCTCGAATAATCTGTTTTGTATCCACTGTGGTCAACCGATCTCAGTATTACAGACGATTCGCCACTATCAGGTATTACGGACATTAGGACAAGGAGGTATGGGTACTACCTATCTGGCTTGGGATGCAGCAGGAAAGATTGCTGGACACCCACAACTATTGGTGTTGAAGCAAATGAATGCTGATATGGCGAAAATTGCTAAGGCACAAGAATTATTTGAACGGGAGGCGCACACTCTCCAGTCTCTCAATCATCCTGGGATTCCTAAGTATTACGATTTCTTTGTGGAAGGCGGGAAAAAATATCTGGCAATGGAGTTAGTCCACGGACAAGATTTAGAAAAACTTATTTATCTAAAAGGACCGACGATCCCAAACCAAGCGATCGCCTGGATGATCCAAACCTGTGACATTTTAGACTATCTCCACAGTCAGAAACCACCACTCATTCACCGCGATATTAAACCCGCGAATTTGATGGTGCGAAGTTATGATAATCGCATAGTAGTACTAGATTTTGGTGCTGTTAAGGAAATTGGCACAATACCTGGTACGCGTATTGGTGCGGAAGGTTATTGCGCCCCCGAACAAGAACGGGGACAACCCTTGACACAATCGGATTTGTATGCAATTGGACCAACGCTAATTTTTTTACTGACTGGCGAAAACCCTCTGAAGTTTTACCGCCAGCAAGGACGAAGTTTCCGGTTTAATGTCACCAGTGTTCCCACCATTACTCCCCAGTTGAGAGAGGTGATTGACCACGCTACAGAACCATTGCCACGCGATCGCTACCAAACTGCCCAGGAATTGGCAATAGCATTGGCTGCTTGTAAAAAATGAGAATTTGTTAGTGGTTAGTGGTTAGTGGTTAGTGGTTAGTGGTTAATAGAACAACTAACAACCAACAACTAACAACTAACAACTAACAATTCCCTATTCTTCATCCCAAGCTTCCACAGACAGCAAATCGCTTACTGGGTCTTGCATTGCAAAGCCAAAGTCTAACAGTTCCTGTTTCCAGTGCTGCCATTCGTCGTTGTAAAGTAACGCGATTTTCCAAATACTATCAGTTGGCTTGATAATTTTTGAATCTACTAGTGATTGCACGTTACGCTGCAATTTCACCATTGGGTGAATTACTTGCTGAGTCATAACCTCAAATGAATTCAGATTAGGTTTAGTAAATACTTGATCAAAACTGCTTTCCGTTTTGGAATAATCGACTATGCGTAGAGTCCTATTTTTTGGCAAAGCAGGTCTTAACTCCTTAACTCTACCATAACTTACTCTATTATGTTGCTTTAAATTTGGTTTTGTACGGTAATCACCACCAAATAACTTATAGCAGTTTTGAATTCAATTCACTAACTTGGCAGGGCGCGGAAACCTCGCCCCTACGGTTATATTGTGGTCTACCCGGTAATGATGCTGTAAATTTCGTTCCCTAACACTCATTGTAGATGCTTATCTGATAAAAATTTATCTTCCTGCAGTTTGAGAAGACTTACAGCCATTTTATTTATTTTCTTGACAAGAATATATTTTATTGCTGGCTATCCCTTAAAATCAGGGCTTTGTTGGTGGTGTTTGGGTTACTGTAAACTACAGAATTTGCCGGAATTATCCACCGTTAGAGTGAAACATTAAATTAAATATAGCAAACATCCGCAATTCGATACAATTAACTTGGTTTTTATGACAAATTAATTATTTGTCTGACACTAAGACTCAAAAGAAAGGTATGAGTAGCAAGCAGTTTATTTTGATTGTAAAGATTTTTAGGTAAAACACTAAATTCAGTCCAAAGTAGAAGTGAAAATATTCTGTGCGGTTAGTTGCACAAATATAAGAAAACTGCTAAGCGATCGCACGTGTTACAACACCCATAACCCGTATGGGCGGGGTCTCCCCGCCCATACAACAGTAAGCGAGAAATATTTTCATGCTTGACACCGCACCTAGTTCGCATGCAACTCTATAAACTCAGTACACCCAGTCAGATCGTTATGGCTCGTAGTTGCGCTGTCTTCGCCCTCATTCTAACGCTCAACCATCTTATGGTGGACAGTCTAGACGCGAAATTTCACGGATCTACAAGTGGACCTGGTACAGAATGTGGAGGACATGGGGTGGCGCGGTGTAAAAGACCGAGAACTTTTAGCTTTGGCTGAGGCACATCCCTTTGATGTGTTTATTACAGCGGATAAGAACTTGCCATATCAACAAAATTTTCGTGGCCTTACGTTACAGGTTGTGGTGTTGGATGTAAAGAGTACGTGCCCGGATTACCTGCTGCCGTTAATCACTCAAATAAGCAGTTTGCTGAAATCTTTCGCTCCTGGCGCAGTCATGTTGATTAATGATGCAGGAGAGGTAACGCCTTTCAACCCAGGCACTGGATGGTGATGTACTTTCATAGGATGAATTCACTCTTCTTTTATCCGCTTGGGAGTAAGAAGGAACGAGAGTCTTCTTCCCCCACTCCCTACTCCCTACTCCCTACTTTGGGTTGTGCAAAAAATTTTTCGCCAAGATGATAGTTTCTGTGAGTAAGGTGGGTATCCTCATGACAGGAGGATTGCTGATACCTAAGTATTTACCACAGCAACCAGCGAAAGATGACTATTTCTGGGGAAGATTACGTAATTGCTCGGCGCAAGAAGATTGAGCGGCGACAAAGGATTGTAACCATAGTGTCGATGATCTCGTTTTTTGGTTCTGGAGCATTTACAGTAATTCCTGCACTGCAACAGGCTAGTCATCCCAAACCAGTAACTGCGTCTGCTGAGTCAGGATTACAGCACAGGGCGCGGGGTTTTGAGTTGGTTTTACAACGGGAACCACAAAACCGAGTGGCGCTGGAGGGGTTAGCAATGGCGCGGATACAGTTGAAGGATGCTCAGGGTGCGATTCCTCCTTTGGAGAAGCTGGTGAAGCTGCAGCCTGAACGGCAAGATTACAAACAGGTATTAGAGCAGGTGAAGAAACAAGTGGGTAAGGGAGAACAGCAGACAAATAAACAACAGAAGCCTAATTGATACTTCCTAGTTATCAGGAATTCTTTGTTACTATTGGGGTCTATCGAAAAATGTTTAATGATAAATCTATTTTGATCACGGGTGGTACAGGCTCATTCGGCAAGCAATTTGTGAAAACGCTTCTTAGTCGATATCAGCCTCGGAAAATCATAATTTATTCACGAGATGAGCTAAAGCAGTATGAGATGGCGCAGGAGTTTAACTCGCCTGTAATGCGCTATTTCATTGGGGATGTGCGCGATCGCGATCGCCTGTATCTAGCTATGCGGGATGTGGATTATGTCGTTCATGCTGCTGCACTTAAGCACATTCCTGCTGCTGAATACAACCCGATGGAATGTATTAAAACAAATATTCATGGAGCTAATAATGTTATAGATGTAGCGATAGAGCAGGAAGTCGAGAAGGTGATTGCTCTCTCTACAGACAAGGCAGTCAATCCGATTAATCTTTATGGGGCAACCAAGCTAGCTGCTGATAAACTTTTTGTTGCAGCCAATAACATTGTTGGGGCACTGAAAACTCGGTTTGCTGTAGTTCGCTACGGCAATGTGGTCGGGTCAAGAGGGTCAGTTGTGCCGTTCTTTCAAAAACTGATTGGGGAAAAAGCTACCGAGATCCCCATTACTGACCCGCGCATGACACGCTTTTGGATTACCCTTCAACAAGGTGTAGACCTTGTTCTTAATAGCTTTGAACGGATGCAAGGAGGAGAAATCTTTGTACCCAAGATTCCTTCAATGAAAATTACCGATTTAGCTGAAGCACTGGCACCGGGAGTACCAACTAGGATTGTTGGCATTAGACCTGGGGAAAAACTACATGAAGCCATGTTTTGCGCTGAAGTTTCAAACTTGGCTTTTGAGTTTGCAGACCACTTTGTGATTAGACCAACCATTGAATATGCCCATGCTGTTGATTACAGCTGCAACGCTTTGGGTGAAAAAGGAGTTCCGGTTTCAGAGGGGTTTGAATATAGCTCTGAGACGAATACAGAATGGCTGAAGGGTTTCCAACTGTTGGATATGTTGAAGCCATGAATAACTATATTCCTTATGGGCGGCAGGATATCAGTCAAGAAGATATTGATGTTGTAGTTGAAGTATTGCGCTCAGATTGGATTACTCAAGGTCCAGCTATAGAGCGGTTTGAGGAAGCTGTTGCCAAATATTGTGGGGCAAGTTATGCTGTAGCAGTTTCCAGTGCGACAGCAGCATTGCATATCGCTTGTCTTGCAGCTGGTTTGGGACAGGGGGATATCTTTTGGACATCACCTAATACGTTTGTTGCCTCAGCCAACTGTGGATTGTACTGCGGTGCAAAGGTTGATTTTGTAGATATTGACCCCAATACCTACAATTTGAGCGTCTCTGAATTAGAGCGTAAGTTGGCTTGGGCAGAGAAGCAAGGATGTTTGCCTAAGGTAGTCATACCTGTGCATTTTGCTGGACAATCCTGTGAAATGGAGCAGATTGCGGCTCTGTCGCAGCGTTATGGTTTCAGAATTATTGAAGATGCTTCTCATGCGATTGGGGCACGCTATCAGGGACAACCTGTTGGCTGTTGTCAATTTTCGGATATAACAGTTTTTAGCTTTCATCCGGTAAAGATTATTACGACGGGTGAGGGGGGCATGGTGTTGACAAATCAGGAGGAATTGTATCAGAAGTTAATTCGACTGCGATCGCATGGCATTACCCGTAATCCAGAGTTGATGCAAGGGGAGTCTCACGGTCCTTGGTACTATCAGCAGTTGGAGCTAGGCTTCAACTATCGGATGACGGATATCCAAGCAGCATTGGGTGCTAGCCAGTTGCAACGACTGGATGAGTTTGTCGAACGTCGTCAGTTTTTGGCTGAGCGTTACAATCAGATGCTGCAAGCTTTGCCGCTAATGTTGCCTTGGCAAGATCCAGATACTGAGTCTAGCTGGCATCTGTATGTGATTCGGCTCAAGCTAGATAAGATTGGTAAAACTCATCGGCAGGTGTTTGAAGAACTTGGCAAAGCTGGGATTGGAGTGAATTTGCACTATATTCCAGTTCACACTCAGTCTTATTACCAAAAACTGGGCTTTAAGTTAGGGGATTTTCCGCAGGCTGAAAGGTATTACCAAGACGCTATCAGTATCCCATTGTATTACAGGCTGGATGAGGAGAGTCAGGATAGGGTCGTAGCTTCTTTGAGAGAAAGGTTTCTATGAAAACTGTGATTATTGTCCAGGCGAGAATGACTTCAACTCGTCTCCCAGGAAAGGTATTGAAAAGGGTGTTAGATAAGCCGTTGTTGGAATACCAAATTGAGAGGCTACGGCGGGTAAAATTGGCGGATGAAATTGTGATTGCGACTACAACCAATGATACAGATTTGCCAATTGTTGAGCTTTGCGATCGCTTGTCAGTGCCATATTTTCGAGGTTCTGAAGAGGATGTGTTGGCAAGATATTATGAGGCTGCTAAACTTCATCAAGCAGATGTGGTAGTTCGTGTCACCTCCGATTGTCCGCTCATTGACCCACAAGTAATTGACAAGGTGATTCACTTTTACATCAACCATCAACCTAAATATGATTATGTTTCTAACTGCTTAGAGCGAACCTATCCCCGTGGAATGGATACTGAAGTTTTTTCATTTTCAGTATTACATCAGGCATTTTTAGAAGCGACAGCACAGCCAGATAGGGAGCATGTTACTTCATTTATTTATAGAGATACTGAACGTTATTGCTTGGCTCAAGTAGTTTATTCAGAGAAACAAAGCTCCCACAGATGGACGGTGGACACAGTAGAAGATTTTGAACTTATTAGAAGAATTATTGAAGCGCTTTATTCACAAATTCCAAAGTTTACATTGGAGGATTGTTTGAGTGTGCTAAAACAGCATCCTGATTGGTCAGCTATTAATGTACATGTAGAACAGAAGAAGTATGGTAAATAATGAATATTATTTTCTTATAAAAGTGAAGATAGGACTCAGATTTTATTTTTGAAAACATCCAGAGAATAAAAAGCCCGTTTCATCAGTCTTTTATCTGAAATCATGTTCATAAATCCGAAAAAAATCCTATACATAATAAAAAAAATGCAATCTTAAATAGGCATTTTTTGCAGTGATATGACTTTATTTTTTGTAGAAAAGATTGGTTGTACATGAAGCTATTGGTTCGGGTAGATGCATCAACACAAATAGGCACAGGTCATGCGATGCGGTGTCTGGCTTTGGCTCAGGCTTGGCAAGATTCAGGAGGTCATGCAATTTTCGCGCTCGCTGCGGAAGCACCAGCGCTAGAGACTCGGTTAAAGTCAGAGGGAATGGAAGTTGTCCATTTGTTGGTTCAGATGGGAAGTGCTGAGGATGCTAACGAAACAGCGAGCCTCGCACACGAATTGGGTGCTAGCTGGCTTGTTATAGATGGTTACCACTTTGGTGCAGAGTATCAAGAAATTATTAAGGATTCTGGGCTGTATCTTCTGTTGATCGATGATTACGGACACGCAGACCACTACTATGCGGATATTGTTTTAAATCAGAACATCTATGCTCATGAAGGATTGTACGCAAATCGAGAACCTTACTCCCAACTGCTGCTAGGCATGGGCTGCGTGCTGTTGCGACGGGAGTTTTGGCAGTGGCGAGGATGGCAGCGAGAAACGCCCACAGCAGATCAAAAGCTTTTGGTAACACTGGGCGGTAGTGATCCAGATAATGTAACTCTCAAGGTGATTCAAGCGTTGCAGCAGGTGGAAGTAGAAGGGGTGGAAGCAGTGGTTGTTATAGGGGGAAGCAATCCTCACTATGAGCAGCTGCAATCAGCCAGTCAGAATGTGCGGTTTCCGATAAATTTAGAAAGAAATGTAACAAATATGCCCGACCTGATGGCTTGGGCTGATGTGGCGATCTCAGCTAGTGGCTCTACTACCTGGGAACTGGCTTTCATGGGTCTACCCAGCATTTTGCTAATTCTTGCAGATAACCAGCAGTTTATAGCTGAAAAACTTGGCAACATGGGAGTATTTGTAAATTTAGGGTGGCATGAAAATGTTTCAAAGCAGGACATAGCACAGGTGATCGCACAATTACTGTCAGCAACTGAGAAATCTACACAAATGACTCGACGCGGACAAGAACTAGTAGATGGTTATGGGGCTGCAAGGGTAGTAGCGATGCTAGCGGAGGCAAACTAATGCATCTAATTCGTATTGGGGAACGCTTGATTGGGAATCGTCAGCCTTGTTTTTTAGTGGCAGAAATTGGCATCAATCATAATGGCGATATTGAACTGGCTTTGAAAACAATTGATGCTGCTGTTGAAGCTGGTGCTGATGCTGTCAAATTTCAAAACTATCGTACAGAGGATTTCATATCCGATCGGTCTCTGACTTATGAGTACATTTCTGTTGGCAAGACTATTGTTGAGTCACAGTATGAGATGTTTAAGCGATGTGAACTAACAACAGAGTTGCTGTGCAAATTGAAAGCTTACTGCGATCGGCAACGTATCAGTTTCCATAGTACACCTACAAGTGTTGCTGGCATAAAAGATTTAGTGGAAGTCGGTGCGCCGATTTTAAAAAATGGTTCTGACTACTTGACAAATTTACACCTAATTAAGTGTATGGGGAAAACTGGCTTGCCAACCGTGCTATCAACGGGTATGGCAACAGTGGCAGAGATAGACGATGCGGTGCGAACTTTCCGCCAGACAGGGAACGACCAGTTGATCCTGCTTCAGTGTACCTCATCTTACCCAACACCGCCAGAGGATGTACATTTGCGGAAAATACCAGCGCTAGCAGCAGTTTTTGGCACTTGTGTAGGATTCAGTGACCACACGGAAGGCATTACAGCAGCAGTTGGAGCAGTTACATTGGGAGCCTGTTGGGTTGAAAAGCACTTTACACTCGATAAAAACTTGCTAGGTCCAGACCATCGCTTCTCATCTGACCCAAAAGAGTTTCATGCTTTAGTTAATGCAGTCCGGACTATAGAGAAAAGCTTGGGAGAATCAGCCATTGCTCCGTCTCCATCAGAAACGTTAGGGCGACGAGATTTCCGTCTTTCCTGTGTGGCGGCCGGAGACTTGCCAAATGGTCATTGCTTAACTGAGTCAGATATAGCGTTTCGACGGCCTGGTACGGGCTTACCACCCAAAGCCCAAGAGTGGTTAGTGGGGCGAAAACTCACGCAGGTTGTTAATGCAGGTCATGTTTTTGAGGTAACTGATTTCTTATGATAAAAGCACAGACATTCGATCCCATTTGGGAAGAAAAGTACAGCCAGGGTCATTCGGAACGCTATCCTTGGGATATGGTAGTGAGCTTTGTTTTCCGACACTACCCACGCTACAAGCAGCGCCACGAAGTGAAGATTCTAGAAGTTGGATGTGGTACGGGTAGCAACCTCTGGTTTGCTGCCCGTGAAGGTTTTCAAGTGGCAGGCATTGATGCCAGCAAGAGTGCGATCGCTTATGCTCAAAAACATTTGGCAGAAGAAGGTCTAACTGGCGATCTTCAAGTAAGTGATTTTACTATGCTACCCTTTGAAAGCGATTGTTTTGATTTAGTAATAGATAGGGGTGCAATTACTTGCTGTGGTCTGTCAGCAGCAAAACAGGTAGTGGATGAAGTTAGACGAGTGTTACAAGTGGGAGGAAAGTTTCTTTGCAATCCCTACGGCGATCGCCATAGCAGCTATGTATCAGGACAACCAGGAGCAGATGGGCTAACGTTTGATATTTCGGCTGGCACACTAGTTGGAGTCGGACAAATTTGCTTCTATGGGAGGCGCGAGGTGGAAGCCTTATTTGTACAGGGTTGGAAACTGTTAAGTGTACAGCATATGGAAATAGTTGAAGAGATTTCACCGCAGTATACAGTGCATTCAGAGTGGCGGGCGATCGCTGAGAAGATATCTTAATCAGGATGAAAATATGTTAATTGCATTGCGAGATGTTCGACAAGAGGACAAAGAAACTATTCGCCAGTGGCGTAACCTGCCTGAAGTTGCCGAATATATGTACACTGACCACTATATTACTCCTGAAGAACATGAAAAGTGGTTTGTGGGTGTTTTTAAGGATACGACAAGGAAGCATTTTATTATCACTTATGCTCAAAAGGACGTAGGTACTGTTGATTTTTACAACATTGATAACCAAAATAAACGTTGCTACTGGGCATTTTATTTAGCAAGTGCCGATACACGAGGCAAAGGTATTGGTGGATTGGTAGAAAAATTAGCTTTGAAGTATGTATTTGAACAACTACAGTTCAATAAGCTGTGCTGTGAAGTTTTGAAGTTTAATGAATCAGTAATAGAGTTACATAAAAGTTTTGGATTTAATCAAGAAGGCTATTTTCGTCAACATATATTCAAAGCAGGTCTTTTCTTGGATGTTGTCTCAATGGCTATTTTGAAACAAGAGTGGGAAGTGCAGCAATCAGAAATTGAAAAAAGGCTTCAAAAAATTGAAGAGCGGATGAAAAAAACTATAGACGGCACAGATTATTCCAAAATCAACTGAAGTTATGTTGTCAGAAAATACTCATAAAATCAAAGGTAAAAGCCGATCGTGAATATTACTGATTGGCAACAAGACAATAATCGCACTGTAGAATTTTACTCTTATCTCATCCACAAGTATCAATTTGACCCGCGTGCTGTGGACTGGGGTAGCCAAAAGTCTCAAGAACTACGCTTTTCAGTACTTGTCCAAATTGGTCAATTGCATGGAACGAGTGTTTTGGACGTAGGCTGTGGTCTTTGCGACTTGCTAAGCTACTTACAACGCAATGGCATCAGCTTAGACTATACGGGATACGACATCACCCCAGCGATGGTTGAGTCGGCTCGGCAACGCTTCCCCCATGCCTTGATAGAAGTGCGCGATCTGATGGCTGAGTCTGACCCGCCGCCGCAGTTTGACTATGTGCTAGCTAGCGGAATTTTCTATCTGCGGCAGTTAGAGCCGATGGTTTACCTGGAATTGATGGTGCGGCGGATGTTTGCTCTGTGCCGCCGAGGTGTGGCTTTTAATACGCTCAGCGTTTTCGCCCCCCAACATCATCCCAGTGAATTCTACGCCGATCCAGCGCAGGTGCTGACAATGTGCCTGAAGATGACACCGCATGTAGTAATCCGGCACGACTACTTGCCGCACGACTTCACAGTGTATCTCTATAGGGGGCAAGGATGATTGTCAGTATCAGTCAGCCACGTTACCAGCCTTGGCTTGGCTATTTTCACCGCATAGCTATTAGCGATCTATTTATTTATCTAGATACAGTCCAATACACGCCTCGGGATTGGGAGAACCGCAACAAAGTAAAGACTGACCGGGGTTGGACATGGCTCACCGTACCAGTCAAAGCCCACTATCGTGCCATGATCCCTGAGGTACGAATCGACAATGAGCAACCTTGGCAGTGGAAACATTGGGCAACTATCAAGACCTATTACGGCAAAACTCCTCACTTTCAGTTTTATGCGGAGCAATTGCGTGGCATCTACGAAGATAAAACTTGGCACAGCCTAACGGACTTAAACCTGTCTTTAACTGATACTTTGTGTGGATGTCTAGGACTTGTGCAGGCTAAAGCTGTCAAAGCTTCTGATATCGGTATACAAGGGAGAGGGTCAGAACTCATCCTCAAACTTTGTCAAGCTGTGGGAGCGACAGTTTATTTGTCTGGTTCGCAAGGTAGAAACTATCTGGACGAACCTGCCTTCACTGATGCAGGTATTCAGATACGCTACCAAGATTATAACCATCCGGTTTATCCACAGCTAAACTGTGGGTTCCAGCCATACATGGCAGTGATTGATTTACTGTTTAACTGCGGTTCTGATAGCTTGGATATCCTTATGAGTAAGCAGGCTGGGATTCAACCATGAACATTCTTGTAGTCGCAGCGCATCCCGATGATGAGGTACTGGCTTGTGGGGGAGCGATCGCTAAACACACGCAACAAGGTGATATTGTTCATGTTCTGATTCTGGCAGAGGGAGCTACCAGTCGTACTCCACAGCGCAACCGAGAAAAGCTACAACAGGAACTTTCAGAATTGGCTCAAGCTGCTCATCAAGCCAGTGAAATTCTGAGGGTTACTTCTCTAACTTTGCATGACTTTCCCGATAATCGCATGGATCACTGCGACTTACTAGACGTGATTAAAGTCATAGAGCAAGGGATTGTCCAATATCAGCCGGAAACTATTTACACCCACCACGGAGGCGATGTTAATATTGACCATCGCCGTATCCATGAAGCGGTAGTAACTGCTGCTCGACCACTGCCTGGTAGCACTGTCAAAACCCTACTATTTTTTGAAGTAGCCTCTAGTACCGAATGGCAGACTCCTGGTTCAGCACCCACCTTTGCCCCTAACTGGTTTGTGGATATATCACAAACCCTAAGTCTAAAGCTAAAAGCGTTGGCAACCTATCAGTCTGAAATGCGCCCTTGGCCTCATGCGCGTTCCATCGCAGCATTAGAGCATTTAGCTAGGTGGCGTGGTGCTAGTGTAGGTGTCGAAGCTGCTGAGGCTTTTATGCTGGGAAGAAATCTGATTAGTTGAGAAAGTGTACGTGAAAAATTGCTGTTACAGGCATAAATATAAGTGATTTATTTAACTTTTTACAAGAGCATTAAGAACACGACTGCACCACCGTAAATTCACGGTAGTGATTTTGCAGTAAAGGGTAAACACAGGGTAAGTTATCAGTACAATCCCTCTTGGATACACAGTAGATGTAACGTTAAATTTCTTTAGTTAGTAAGCGATCGCTCTGTGTCTCTTGGTAGTTCAAAGCAGGGGATATCTTCATGCCAGAAAACTTGAGAGCAATGCGTCCAAAGTTTGTTCACCCCAAATATTACGAAATTTATCTAAAAAAATTAAATCACGATAGGAAGGAAATACACACTGTGTCTGACAACAAAAAGGTTATTGTTTTTTCTCTATACTCAAGCTGGTTACCTCATATTCAAGTCGATTCTGTTGTTGCTAGTGCATTACAACTGCGTGGCTGCGAAGTTTTGGTAATTGGTTGTGACGGAGTTTATCATGACTGCTATGTCACACGAGATTTTAATAGTATACAAACTGTATCTTGTCAAGATTGTGCTCAAATAGGCAAGACTTTTTTTGAAAAATTATTCAACCTTCCCTATATGCAACTCCGTAATTTTACTGCTAGTGACGACTATGAAGTTGCTAATAAATGGATAGAAACTATCAAACCTGAAGATTATGCCAATACTGTGTATAATAACTTGCCAATTGGACAATGGGTTACATCATCAATTTATACCTATTTTAGAATATCAGCAAGGGGACTGTCTCGACCTAATATAATGAGGGTTCACCGACAATATTTAGTAGATGGTTTAGTGACTTACTTTGCCGTTTTAAGATTATTTACCACTCATAAACCAACTAACTTGTTTCTATTCAATGGTCGTTTTGCTCCATATCGCATAGCCTTTGAGGTAGCCCGTAAACTTAACATTGACGTCATTACTCATGAGAGAGGTTGGATTGATGATAGCTTTATATTTTATGATAACTGTGTTACTTGGAGTACAAAACCACCCCTAGATTGTGTTAGCACTTGGGAAGGAGTAGCACTGACTAATCAAGAATTACTTCAAACAAAACAGTATTTTACCCAGCGGGAATCTGGTCGCGAAATGAACTGGCCAGCTTATTATAATTTCAAAACAGATTATGCAGATGTTCGTCACCAGCTTAGAATACCTTTAGATGCGAAAATATTTTCTGTATTTACATCAAGTGAAGATGAACTAGCAGCGTTACAAGACTGGAACAAAATTACCGAGCAGTTTGACATTATTGAACGTCTAATAGAGATATTCAGAAATAGAGAAGAATATTTAGTAATTCGTCATCATCCTTTTATAGGAGGTACTAAGGCGCAGCCTGTAGAAACTGATTCTTTGTCAAAAGCCTACGACCAGCTTCTCTCTGCGCCTAAAAATGTACGGATTGTAATGCCTTCTGAGCAGTTAACCTCTTATGCATTGTTATGGCATACGGATGCAGCGATCGCTTTCTTTAGTACGGTGGCAATTGAGTCAATTGCTAGAGGTGTACCAACAGCAACATTGGTGACTTCATCCTATGAAAAAGCATCTCGATATGTGATCAGAGAGAACACTATAGAACATCTAAATCAATTAGTTGATAGCCTTTTTGCAGAGTCAGCTAAACCAAATAAAGAGGATTATACGAGACTATATCGCTTTACAAATGCCTATTTCTTTAAGTTTTGCCAAAAGTTCAAATCCTTTGGAATTAAAAATTTTCACCTACACGATCTGAGATTTCAAACTTTAGATGATTTGCAACCTGGTATTGACCCAACTTTAGATAGAGTCTGTAACAGAATTTTGTTTGGTTATCCCCTTGAAAATCTACCCAGTGAATCTCACAGTAATCGTGATGCAGAGCAGGAAGACACTTTTTATAAGCAACAGCTAGAAGAAGTACAAAGTTATAAAATGAGTATCCGAGAAGAAACTTTAAAAAATCAGAATCAAGGTTTATCCGCCAGTCCTTCAGTCGGTGTAATCAACCTAAAATACAAAGGTGTTCCGGAGAAAAGCCAGCTTTTACATGATTGGATACAACAGTCAAGATATGAAAATGTTGTTGTTCATGAATGCAAGGAATTTCATCTTGAGGATTATCAAAACATTGTAGATTTAATTTTAGATAAGCTAGAAATTTTGCCAGAAGATTATATTCTTGTTACTAATGATTATATCCAGTATGATGAGTCATTTTTATCATCCGCTATGGATATTTTGACATCTAATGATTTCCAAGGTATCGATGGAATTTGCGTTGCAGCTTGGCTGTCATCTTTGGAAAAAAATATTGAAGATGGCATATTTATACAGGGCATGTTTAATAAGGCAGGAAACTTTATTTTACGAGATGCAGCAATTTCATATCAGCAAGCAATTGAATTATTTCCATTATTCCAGTATCCACCAACTATCTTGGCACTTAGTCTTATTAGAAAGAAAGCGCTCATTGAAATACTGAAAGCTGTAAGAAACCTGCCTACGATGAACCTGGCAGCTGAAGATTTATTTAATTATGTTGTCAATGGTTTGAATATACATAAAATAGAATCACCTAAGCTGGTAATTCGCCAAGAATCAGAGATATTTCAAACACTTTGGAAAAGGCATTTGGCATTGAACATGGTTGAGGAACTCAGCCAACATGTGCCTTACATTGCTCCTGTTGGGGAAGGAATTCACAGACCCTTTTGGTCAGTTATGATTCCTGCCTATAACCGTGTAGACTATCTAGTGGAAACCCTTAAGTGTGTTTTGGCGCAAGATCCTGGTTCGGAAAAAATGCAAATTGCAGTTATAGATGACTGTTCAACAGAAGATTTAGAGACTGTCGTAAAAGAAATTGGGAAAGGGCGGGTCGAATACTTCCGTCATTCACAAAATGTTGGCGCTACACCAACTTTTAATACTTGTCTTCAAAAAGCTAGAGGTCATTGGATACATTTACTTAATAGTGATGACATAGTTTTAGAAGGATTTTACAGGCGTTGGCAGACAGCCATCAGAAAGGAACCAACTATTGGTGCTGCCTTTTGCCGATATGTCTTTGTTGATGAAAATGGACACTGGACAAACATTATATCACCAGTAGAAAGAGAAACACCTGGCATTCTAGAAAACTATATAGAGCGCATTGGAATCATCAACAGAATTATGTCACCTAGCATTGTAGTTAAGAGAAGTGTTTACGAGAGCTTAGGTGGCTATCGTCCAGAACTGCCTTACTCAGCTGACTGGGATATGTGGAAGCGAATTACCTTAAATTACCCAGTTTGGTTTGAGCCTCAACCTTTGGCATGTTATCGCCAGCACTCCATTTCATTTACTTCAAGCCTAAGTAGATCTGGTGGCGACATCACTGAAGCATGTATAGCCATTGACATTGCTCAGTCATACCTGCCTCCAGCAATCACCATAGAATTGTCAAATTTAGCTAGAGATGCCCACGCGGCTAAAGCAATTGATACAGCATACCGTATGATCGCAAAAGGTGATAAGTCTAGTGCGATCGCCCAGATTCGAGCAGGTCTTAAGTGTAGTCATTCGCCAAGAGTCATGGGATCACTAGTCAACCTTATACAGCAAATGGCGATTAACTCGACGGAATTTAATCTCTTACCGTTTACTGCACTAGATCAATTTTTAGCCCAATTCCAGTCTTTATCCTCACTATCTCAGGAGGTTGAGCATTATCAAAAAGAACCAACAAATAAGTCGGTGCTTGATAATCTCCGTCACTCTCGAAAGGAAGTTGCAGAAAAATGGCTCAGCCTACCAGCAGAGCAACTTGGAGAAATGTATTTGGGCGATTTTGGTAAAACCCACAAAATCTTGGTTAACAGCGGGATTCAGAGTGAACTGTTAACTGATTTTGAACAGAACTTTGTTGATGAAATCTTAGAAAACCTATCTCAACAATTCGCTCAGCGCAAGGCGATGAATTATCTTTTGGCAGCTATGTTGTACCTCCCCACCGACAGATTGCCCCTGCCATCTAACCAATCCCAAATCCCGAATTGGTTTCTTAGTGATTATGTAGAGTTGGCGAGACAACAAAGACTGGACCTCGATTCCCTAAAATTAAAAAATATTAACTTCATCGTTTTTCCTGATTGGTCACAACCAGAAGAATCTCTCGGCGCAGAATTAGCAAATTTGCTCAGAGCAATTGCAACTCATCCAGATAGAAGTCAGATGACGCTGCTAATTGGCACTAGCAACATTGCTGATGAAGAAGCAGAAATGTTGCTATCCGATGTGACTATGCATCTAATTATGGAAGAAGATTTGGAAATTGACGAAGAAACCACAATTTCCCTAGTTGGAAAGCTCACCGAAATCCAATGGGAAGCCCTATTGCCTAGCCTCGATGCTCGAATTGTCTTGGAAAACGAAAACCAACAAGCGATCGCACAGGCTAAAGTCAAAAAAATCCCATCTTGTCAAATAGACAACCTCCTGGATAAGCGAGTTGCGCAGCTAAAAACAGGAGATTGGAGTCTTCAGTAGCAATCACTGCACTAAGTTTGCTGGCTCCTTGGAGTGATGTCCTGAGTGGCTGATCAAACTAGACATATAAAAATTGTGATTTTAAACCTAAGACTGTTACTTTAGCAGTATTTTAGGGAACCCTGTAACTGTAGCCGATAAGAAGTCAATTAAGGGTCAGTACGGTTCATTTAGGGCTGAGCGGTAGTAATTACATAGGTGTAGAGACGCGAAATTTCGCGTCTCTACAGAGCGGTAGGTAAATATCTTAACTGAACCGTATTGAATTAGGGGTAGCTTCACTAATCAATTTATGAAAACCAAGAAAGCAGGGAGTATCTCTTGAAAAACAACACAACCTTTATTATTCGGGCGGGAGTCACTGGGCTAACTGCTCAAGATGGATTCTTTACGGGTGCAAGTTTTAGGAGGTATCAATGACAGTCGAAAAGTTAAAACTTGATGTGCCTGAAATTGCCCCAGTCCCCGAAGGGATTCACAGACCATTTTGGTCTGTAATGATTCCTACATATAACTGTGCTAATTATTTAGTAGAAACCCTCAAAAGCGTTTTGGCACAAGACCCAGGCGCAGAGGAAATGCAGATTGAGGTTGTGGATGATTGCTCTACTCAGGACGATCCAGAAACTGTAGTGAAAGAACTGGGTAAAGGGAGAATTTCTTACTTTCGCCACCCACAAAATTGTGGAGCAATACCTACCTTTAATACTTGTATTCAAAGAGCAAAAGGTCAATGGGTACACATATTACATAGTGATGATTTGGTCGTACCGGGTTTCTATAGCCGCTTGCGCGAATCTGTGGAAAGACAGCCAGCAGTTGGAGCAGCCTTTTGCCGCTCTATTTTAATAAATGAGAACGGTCAGTGGCAAACCCTATCGTCATTACAACACCAAAAACCTGGAATTCTCTCGAACTGGGTAGAGCGCATTGCTGTTAGCCAACAGATTGAAACACCTACGATTGTTGTTAGACGCAGTGTTTACGAAAAATTGGGGGGATTTCATCTAGAATTATTTCACGCAGCCGACTGGGAAATGTGGAAGCGAATTGCAGTACATTACCCAGTATGGTACGAGCCGCAACCCCTAGCCTATTATCGCGTACACGCTGCCTCGGATACTTCTCGCTTGATGCGGACTGGGGCTAATGTTGCTAATGCACGCAGAGCAATTGAAATTTCTGAATCATACTTGCCTAAGGCGCTCGCAGATGAAATATCTGATCAAGTTAGAGAAAATTATGCCTTTGCTGCCCTTAATATAGCAAGACGAATGTTGGCTCTAGGTGATATGGATGCCGCGATCGCTCAAGTTTGGGAGAGTCTCCTATGTAGCAACTCCTCAACAGTAATTCAATCCTTAGTTTCCCTTATTACTTCTATTGATTCGGAGCCTTTTTTAGTTGCACTGTCTAAATATGTTGATGAACAGCAAGAAAAATTATCAGGCAAATCTAAATTAGACTTTCTACATAAAGCGCTACAGGAAAAACCTGTAAAACTGGAACAATCATTGCCGACAATTATTGTTGACAGTGTATTTTTCCAACTTTATCAAACTGGAATTACTCGTGTGTGGAAATCTTTGTTAGAAGAATGGGCAGATAACGGTTTTGCTCAGCACATTATCGTACTTGATCGAGCTAACACCGCTCCCCAAATTGCAGGCATTAGGTATCGTGTCGTACCACCTTATGACTATAGTAATACAGAAGCTGACCGCGAAATGCTGCAGCAAGTGTGCGATGAAGAAAGCGCTGATTTATTTATCTCCAGTTACTACACTACTCCTATTACAACAACTTCTGTTTTGATAGCATATGACATGATTCCAGAAGTTATGGGATGGGAGCTAAGTCATCCTATGTGGCGGGAAAAGCACTATCATATTCAACACACAGCAGCTTATATTGCCATCTCAGAAAATACAGCTCGGGATCTGGTGAGATTCTTTCCACATATACCCCTAGAGTCTGTCACCATAGCTTATTGTGGAGTTAAAAGTACCTTTGCACCAGCAAAACCTCTTGAAGTTAATGCTTTTAAAACTAAGTACGGGATCACAAAACCCTACTTTATTTTAGTAGGAGCTAGTGGCAGTTATAAGAATACCATTTTATTCTTCAATGCTTTTTCTCAGCTTTCCAGTAGCTATGGATTTGATATTGTTTGTACAGGCAAAGAAGGTTTCTTAGCACCTGACTTTAGAGCCAACACTTCAGGCAGTGTTGTTCATATGCTACAACTTAGTGATGACGAGTTAGTAATAGCTTATTCTGGTGCTGTAGCTCTAGTTTACCCGTCTAAGTATGAAGGTTTTGGAATGCCTATAGTTGAAGCAATGGCTTGTGGTTGTCCGGTTATCACTTGTCCTAATGCCTCAATTCCAGAAGTTGCAGGCGAAGCAGTAATGTACGTAAATGATGATCAAGTGGAAGGACTAGTAAATGCACTGTGCGAGATACAAAAGCCTGCTGTTCGTAACTCATTAATCGCTGCTGGTTTGGAACAGGCAAAACAGTTTTCTTGGTCAAAAATGGCAAAAACTGTTAGTTCAGCATTGATTGAAGCTACTCTTTTACCTTTGAAGCTGAAAGAGACTAATTTGATTATCTTCCCTGATTGGTCACAGTCAGAAGATGTACTTAGTTTAGAGTTAGAAAGAGTAATTGGAATGCTTGCCACTCATCTTGATTGTCAACACATTACTCTATTTATCGACACAAGCAATAGTGTGGATCAGTATGCGGAGATGCTGTTATCTACTGTAAGTATGAATCTTCTTATGCAAGAAGATTTAGATATTAGTGAGGGATTAGAAATTTCTTTTGTTACACAGTTAGGTGATATGCAATGGCAAGCTTTACTACCTAAGATTAAAGCCAGAATTGTTTTAGAACACGAAAATCAACAAGCCATAGCACAAGCAACAGCAGAGAATCTTCCCTCGATAGAAGTTGAAGATTTCACCAACACACAAACTGAACAGTTTTTTTTTAATTTGAGTCAGAAATTATTCCACGAGGGAAGATGGCAAGAGGCAATTGCACAATATTACAAGCTGCTAGCAATTCAAGCAGGTGAACCAAGAACTTATTGGCACTTAAGTGAGTGTTACCGACAGTTAAATCTATTAGACGAAGCTTTTCGTATTCTTCGAGAGGGAATTAAACTTTACCCTACAGAAGGAAGTTTGCATTTTTCGTTAGTTATGAATTTGCGGCGCAGTGGACAAACTCAAGCAGCCATCTCCAGCGCGATCGCTGCCTCAAATTCATTACCCGAAGACTACACTTTTAAGCTTCTCAAACAACTAATCGTCCCCTCAATTTACGATAATCGAGAGGAAATCAGTTTTTATCGTGAGCGGTTTACTAAAGGATTACAAGATTTAATCCAAGAAACATCCCTTAAAACTGCTGAAGAGAAACAGAATGCTTTGGCAGGGATAGGTCGCCTCACAAACTTTTATCTGTCGTATCAGGCTCAAAACGATATAGAGTTGCAACGTCAGTATGGGAATTTAGTGCATGAAATTATGGCAGCTAACTATCCCCAATGGATTGCTCCTTTATCAATGCCGAGTCTTAAGCCGGAGTGCAAAATTCGTATTGGCTACATTTCTCATTACCTGCACTCTTACAGTGGAACACTTTGGTTAACAGGCTGGCTGCGTCACTGCGATCGCCATAACTTTGAAATCTACTGTTACTACACAGGAAATTCACCAGACCCAATTACACAGCAATTCCGAGATGACAGTGATGTTTTTCACCATATACCTCATGCTTTGGAAGCAGCCTGTCAACAAATAATTGCCGATAAACTGCACATCCTCGTCTATCCTGAAATTGGCATGGACCCGCAAACAATGCAAATGGCAGGTTTACGGCTTGCGCCTGTACAATGCGTTGCTTGGGGACATCCGGTAACAACTGGCTTGCCAACAATTGATTACTTTTTGTCTAGCAAGTTAATGGAACCGGAAAATGCACAAGAACATTATTCAGAGAAACTCATTCACTTACCTAACATTGGTGTTTCATACCCTAAACCATATATTCCGCCAGTAATTAAGACCCGATCAGATTACAAACTACGAGATGATGCAGTCATCTATTTATGTTGCCAAGCTCCTTTCAAATACCTACCACAATATGACTTTATTTTTGCGGAAATTGCTCGTCGTGTTCCTCAATCTACATTCGTATTTCTACGCGGCGGTTTACTTCAGCAGCGTCTAAGCCGTGCTTTTACAGCAGTTGGTCTTAATAGTGAGGATTACTGCGTCTTCCTCACCATTCCAGAACGGCTTGACTATCTGATGATTAACTTACTTTCAGACGTTTACCTTGACACTTTCACTTGGTCTGGTGGTAATACTACACTGGAGGCGATCGCTTGCAACCTCCCCATCGTCACCTGTCCAGGGGAATTTATGCGCGGTCGCCACTCTTACAGCTTCCTCAAAATGCTAGGAGTAACAAACACCATCGCTGAAAATGAAGCAGAATATATTGAAATTGCTGTCAAATTAGGACTAGACCCAGCTTGGCGACGCGACATTACACAACGCATAAACCAGAGTCACGACCATCTCTTTGACGACAAAGCCTGTGTAGCTGGTCTTGAAGCCTTCTATAAACAGATTATTCATATTTCGTAGTAAGCACTTCAGTGCTTACAAATGTGATGTCCGAATATCGCAAACTAACGCCAGAACAAAAAGCTGAATTAGTTAAACACCGCTTGAGTCGCGGCTATCCACCCCATGCCCCACCATATCAAGTGCGAGATAAATCATTTTACCTATTAACAGCAGCTTGTTATGAACATAAATTTCATATGCACTCTGGATCTCGCCGTCAGCAACTGCTAGACATGATATTTGAGAGATTCATAACCAGTGATGTAACAATATGTGCTTGGGCTGTTTTACCTAATCATTATCATTTGCTGGTGCATATTGTAAATTTTGAAGTCTTAAGTGACTTATTTCGCATAATTCATGGCATTACTTCTCGCCAATGGAATCTTGAGGAAAATGTAACAAGTGCGAAAAGTTTGGTATCGCTGGTGCGATCGCGCTATTCGCTCTGAACGACATTACTATACAACTCTTAACTATATTCATTACAACCCAGTTAAACATGGTTTAGTTCAATCTCCTTACGAATGGGTTGAAAGTATTGTTCATTGGTATTTACAAGCTTACGGACGGCAATGGCTGCGTGATTCTTGGACTCAGTATCCAGTGCAAGATTATGGTAGTGATTGGGATGTTTTTTTTAAATATGAGCGCTTCAGCGCTCACTACAAACAGCGAGTCATTCAGCGTCTTCCCGATATCCACCTCTACGCTCAGCTTTTTCACGTTCCACTTCTTCCCAATCGAGCAACGA
Organism: uncultured bacterium; assembly: GCA_964246695.1. Classification (GTDB taxonomy): domain Bacteria; phylum Cyanobacteriota; class Cyanobacteriia; order Cyanobacteriales; family Nostocaceae; genus Stigonema. Next base: position 15,397 of record CAXTSI010000013.1, on the reverse strand, counting down.
TACACCAGAGGCTACAATTTCTTCACGGATCTTCCGCAACCGTTCGCCTAGAGGAGGCGTTGACTTCAGTTCGGCTTCATTCTGAGTAGTAGAAGTTGTCTTGAATTTCAAGAACTCCACAAAATTAATAGCTTCCTGTTGCAAGTCTTGGGGGAGCGATCTCCATTTCTCCAAAAGCAATTGTTCAGGACTCATACGCCCTCCTGCTGTTAATCACGAGCAATTATCTTCTCTCACAATGTACTAAAAAACTGCTGCTATCGGCAAATTCGGATTTGGCACATTGGCTTTCAGCATTGCTGCCGAAATTAGACTTTTGTTGCGTTTTGCCTTGTCCATAAAGCAATTTTCCTTCTTCTACTATTTTTCTGGTAAGCGAAGCCGGGACTGTTTTGAATGTTTCTACATCAGATCTGGTTTTTACTACAACATCTACGTCCACCATCAAATCGTCCAAGGCATTCAACGCCCTAACTCCCCACTCAATGCGGTCAAACCCTGGAATACCATTAGGTAGAATGACGCATAAATCTAAGTCACTGTACTTATTAGGTGTCCCCCAAGCATAAGACCCAAAGAGGATAATTTCAGAGGGATTTAGCTCAGCCACTAAACGGCGGGTTACTTCAGCAATCACTTCGTCGGTAATGGGTATCATATAGCATTCACTGTTATGGCTATTTTCATTTGAGTTAAATACACGTTGCTAATAATTAATTACGAATTACGAATTACGAATTACGAATTATTCGGTCAGGACAGCATCAGTAGGCATTTTCTCTACCACTGACATGGGAACAGAGAGAACTGCTATGGAATCACCCGCAGCATTAAATACTTCCAATATATAACCGTCTTCACCGCCACTGGGATGAGTCACATAGTCAATTAACATAGCGACATCTCCACGCTTGAGGCTGTAGTCGGGAATGTCACGACTGAGAGCAACATACTGATAAAGTTCAAATTTCATAGTAGTTATTCCTTCTTGGGTTTGAGGGTAATAAAGCGAAAGGTCCCGTCATTTTTTGATTGTAGCCAAACAGTGACTACTGCTAAATCGCGACCGTTGACACATTGTAGATTACCTTCTACTGTGTAAAATATTCCATATTCATTCTCGATATCAAAGACGGCAAAATCTGGATTCAGCATGATGGAACCGAAGTCGGCATTGCTACACAACTACTCGAACTCGGTGTGCCGACCTATGATATCGTTTTGGCGTTTCACTCTCCCTATATGCGCCAATTTACCGAGTTCGCCACCAATTGAGTGTAAATTTTACGCGCTGAATGCTTTTGGTTTTGGTGTACTGGCACTCAGCTAAGTAGAAAGGCGCAAAAAAATAGAAGTATGTAACAAAAAGTAAAGTTATCCGAAACCCTCTTCCCTTCTGCCTTCTGCCTTCTGCCTTGTCTCAACCATAAATATTCACGCCCACCTACTTACTTATTGCTGTTATCAACTCTATGATGATCGCAAGTGGCAAATAGTCGTGGTACGCTCACTTCCATTGGCGTAAGATGAATCTTTCTCTTATTCTTGATTTCCAAATAAGGATTTTAAGTCACGTCTGCCACTGACGACTCTCACAATTTCGATTCCATCATCAATAATTTGATAGAAAATGATGTACCCATCTAGCGGAACTCCTCGTAAGCCAGGACGCAAGGCTTCGTATTGTCGTCCCATTTTGGGAAAACTAGCAAGTTGTTTGCACCTTTGGTTGAACTCTCGCAGTAGATGCTCCCCAACTTCAACATTTTCTACTGCAAAGTAGTCAGCGATCGCTCTTAAATCACCAGAAGCCGGCAGCGAAATAACATATTGACTCATTTGTGAGACTTTTTAAGCTGCTGTAACTCTGCCAAAAGTTGATTCACAAAAGTTTCACCATCAATTCCTTCGCCACCCTCAAGTGATGCTATCCCTTCATCAATCTTGGCGCGAGTTTCGTCAACCCATACTTGATACGCAAGTCTGTCTTGTTCTAGAAGGCTCAATGCAGCTTGAACCACTTCGCCAACGCTATTAAATTTGCCTGTAGCAAGCAAATCTTTTACTATTTTCTCTTGTTCTGGCGTTAGTGTAATGCTCATATTCACTCAGCCTGCTACTTTTTTCCATGATATAGCAATAACCTCGTTTCTACGCAGAGCGTAGGAATGTAGTCTTGGAGACTCAGCCGACATCCCCATCGCCTCACTTCCATTGATGTAAAGCGAAATTCATCTGTCTAAGTTCATAACATAATAAATGACTTTAGTCATGATTTTACGGTGTCTATACAGGTTAAACTGTAGTATATAAAATAATCTGCTAAATTCTGCTATGAAAATAGACACTCCTTAATTATACCATGATTCAATGGTTTTAGAAGAAAGCCTGGGTATCGAAGCGAGGCTGACTTTTGACAGTATGTTAAAACCTGTCCGTTCGCTCATTTTTTGAAGGAAGCTCGAATTTCATAAAACCTATATCTGCTCAGAGTTTCAAATTTGATAGGCAATTTTTCATCTACCTTTTCTTCCCCTGTTAAGAGTTCCCCGTTCCCTGTTCCCTTTTTTTGGTGAGTGTTTGGCAATTCGAGCAGCTAAGTTTGTGTATTCCGAACCAGAACGCCGCTGTAGAAAACTGATATGGTCGGTATCAAATAGGTACTTCACGTAGACTCACTCGTTTCGTCTGCTGGTCTATCTGCGTGGCGCAAGGATTTCCCATACTCCAGAACTTCGAGGAAAGCTTGCTCATCAGAGATTGAATCCGTCACTTTCTCAAGCCAATTGCTAGTAATGGGAGCAGCGACAAGCTGACGTTTAAGTTCGGCAACTGTATGCTCAAGATTTACCAAACGTTGCTCAATGGTAGTTTCATCTAGCATCCTTTTCAAGGACGGTGGAATTTTATCAACGGCTGCCATCTTTTTAATCATAGCTGATGCTAGTGATTGCGCTCTTCAATGCTGGATCAATAGCACAGTTCAATTTCGCACTACTCCAGTTTATCAGCATCCCAATACCATCCACAACTGAGAGATAATGGATTTTGAGGCTAAAATTGAAATAGTAGTCCTGTTTAAAGGTTAAAAGTCAAGAAAAGTTGAATGGTCAAAGACCGATTTCATGATGTAGTCAGAACTGCTCTAGAAAAAGAAGGATGGATAATTACCGCCGACCCCTATAGGATGAGCGTCGGAGATGTAGACTTTGAAATAGATTTGGCAGCAGAAATGTTAGCTGCCGAACGAGCAGGTGAAAAAATTGCAGTCGAAATCAAAAGTTTCATTGGGCGCTCAAATGTCTCGGACTTCCACACTGCTCTTGGGCAATTCATCAACTATCAATTTGCTCTTGAAGAATTTGAGCCGGAACGAAAACTTTATCTTGCAGTGCCTGAATCAATTTATAACTCGTTTTTTCAACGTCGTTTTACACGCTCGGTGGTTGAGCGAACTCAAATCCGCTTACTGGTTTACGATGAGAAACAGGAGGTTATTGTCCAATGGCTGTAGAGCAATATCGTCAAATCATCCAACAGTTAATTTTAGAACGAGCGCAGTGGCGATCGCCGCAAGAGGAAATCGAGACACAAGCCATTCTGGATACCGATCGTGACCACTACCTCTTGCTACATACAGGCTGGCGCGGTAATCGTAGGACACATGGGTGTAGTCTCCATCTCGATATCAAAGACGGCAAAATCTGGATTCAGCATGATGGAACCGAAGTTGGCATTGCTACACAACTACTCGAACTCGGTGTGCCGACCGATGATATCGTTTTGGCGTTTCACTCTCCCTATATGCGCCAATTTACTGAGTTCGCCACCAATTGAGTGTAGATTTTACGCGCTGAATGCTTTTGGTTTTGGTGTATTTAAAGTATTGCCATCTTTTTGAACAAGTTGTGGAAGAAAGCATTATGAGTATTGAAGAAGCCATCATTGAGAACCTGCGAGTCTTACCTTCACAAAAACAACAGGAAGTACTAGACTTTGTTGAATTCCTCAAAGCTAAAAGACTACCAAAGGTTTCTCGTCGTAGCATTAAAGGACTATGTGCAGACTTAGGTGTTCGCATTACAGAAGAAGATATAGCCCAAGCGCGGCATGAGATGTGGGGAAACTTTCCTAAAGAGAATGTTTTATGACTGCGGTAGTAGCAGATACACACACAGTAATCTGGTACATAGTGGAGCCTGAGAGATTATCCGAAAATGTTTCATTAGCCCTTGAACAAGCCACAAATACAGGACAATCAATTTATTTATCAGCTATCTCAATTGTTGAAATTTGTTACCTAGTGGAGAAGGGTAGACTACCAGAACTCGTACTTCAACGCTTGCTGAATGCTTGTGATGCAACAGATACCGTAATTGTTACCGTACCACTTAATCGTGCGATCGCCCAAGCTATTCGCCAAATTCCTCGCGATACCTTACCAGACATGCCGGATTGCATTATTGCAGCAACAACACTACACCTAAACTTACCATTAGTTACACGCGATGGAAGAATCCAGGCTTTAGAAGAAATTGAAACAATTTGGTAATAGGTAATGGAAAGTAGAAAAAAAGCCTATCTCCGCAGGCTCTTATGTATAACTCCGAACTTGTAAAGACACGATTTGTTGCAATACTGCTCGGTAATCGCATGATTTATTTACCGATAAACCCTGTAGAGACGCGAAATTTCGCGTCTCTACACACCTAAAATCCTCACAAACAACTTTAACCGAGCAATATTGCGATTTGTCGCGTCTCTTAGCTTGGACAATCTGATTGTCCTTCCAAATACCTTTGCCACATCTGCTCGTAAGCCTTCTCCATCTCACGAGTAAATTGCTTAGCATTCCACAAAGGTGCAGTTTGCCGCGATGCTTTCAACTGACAGGCAATTTTGTCACGTAACGCCTTATCCTTACCCAAGCGCACACCCCACTCTATATACTCTTCATCTGTCCAAGCAATGCCTTCTGTAATACCAGCATTCATCATCATGGTGTAGCTATTACGAGCCGCAAATTGCTGCCCAACTCTGGTTACCAAGGGAATGCACATCCAAAGGGTTTCTAGGGTTGTCGTCGCTCCGTTATAAGGGTAAGTATCTAATACAACATCAGCAATAGCTAAGTTTGCTCTGTGGGTAGCCTCAGAGTGATCCAAGGGCAAAAATCGCAGGCGATCGCCAGCCACTCCCTCTTCCTCTGCCAACTGCATAAAAAATGTCTGAACAGCTTCTGTGTGTGCTATCCCTTTAATCAAGAAATAGCTATTGGGAACCTGCTTGATAATTTTCATTTGCAGTCGCGCTGTATCGGGATGACGCTTAAATCCTCTTTGAGCGCTGAGATACACTACGGCATTACTAGGAATATCTAATGAGTCCCGCCGTAAAGTTGGTACACCTACCTCAAAACCATCTACTGCTATATAAGTTTGAGGCAGTCGCCAGATTTTTTCTGTATAGTATCCCTGAGCCGATTCTGGTAAAACATAAGGGTCAGCAATAAAGTAATCAACTGCTGGTACTCCGGAAGCATCCCAACCCAACCATGTTGCTTGAACAGGTGCTGGTTTTAGTGCCATGATTTCACAAGCAATATCTAGGGTAATGCTATCAAGATCGATTAAAATATCAATTTCATCCTGGTAAATTTTTTCAGCAATGTCTTCACGATAAATTCCGCCTTTATAGGCATGAGTCACATGCTCAACATACCATTCTTGTAGCGGCTCGTCTATCTGTTTGTAATTAATGAAATAGGCATAAATTTGAAACTGATCGCGATCGTGATGTTGAAAAATCCATCGTGCCAGCCAGCCTACTGAATGTCTAGATAGACAGTGGGACAGGTATCCAATCTTAAGGAGCTTAGTTCGACCTCCTAATTCCCGCTGTCTATATCGCTGAACTTCTTCATTAGCATAATTCTGCACATTCAGTTGACAAAGTTGAGCGACTTGATTCTGAATCTGTCTATTTTTCTGAGGGTCATCTCGCAAATAAGGAGCAAAATAGTTGGAATTAAACAGACGAATAACCCTAGCTGGTGCAATATCTGTAGGTTGTTCTTCTATTAAAGACGTTACTAGAGAGTCCTGTTGTTGCAAAATTGCACAAGTTTCCTGCCAACAGCTAGGAGTATCCATTAATCCTTGTTGTAGAAGATATGTTGCAGATACTCGCTCAGGTAATGTAACTGATAGGGAATAGCACAACTTAGCTGTCTCTATTCCCTGAGAATAATCACCTGCTCTTATATAAAAAGTAGTCAAATGGCGTAAAATTTCTGTATTATTAGGCTCTAAGTGTAAACATAGCTTAATTAAGCTTACTGCAATTTGTGGTTGCCGCATCGAGTGGGTAATTTTAATTGTAGCTGGAATTAATATATTAATGAAAGATTTAGGCTCGCAAACATGTGCAAGACTGGCTTGTGCAAAATCTAGAACTGCGGGATGCAAAGGGGCATAATTTAGAATACTCTCCAACGCCTGCAATAATAGCTGAATATCGACAATTTTTTCTGACTGAATTAACTCAATTATGCCTAGAGTTGTTAATTCTTCACCAGTAAACGTTTCCAGCTTTATAGATAGCTCTATCAAGTGGAGCAGATTGTTGAGTTCTTTTGGGGTAATTTCCCGCATATGCTGGCGAATTGTCCAAGCAACTGTATAATCCGCAAGTTTCTCCCTTTGCTCAGCTTCCCCTTGTAGAACCTGCATCAGTTCAATTGTCCACTCCTCTACCTGTTCTGGCTCTCCCTCTGCCATGCCCAACATCCAAGTTACCTGCGCTTCTGCCTCTTGCCCCTGTAATAGCAACATTAATCCTAAGTTCCAGTAGTGAGATTTCACTTCTGGTTCTTCTTCAATAGCTTGCTCATAGCAGCTAGCAGCTTGACTGTAGTTGCCTTTGATGAAATGTGCCTGGGTTTGTTGTTCTAACGGAGTGAGAGCAGTGTGAAGTTGCACAGAAGTCATAGCCAATAATTTTCAGGAGAGTCGTATTGCATCGGATCTTGCACCTCGGCTTATAATTCGGAGCTAATAACTCAAGTCTCTTTTAATGGACTGAAACTGTTCTCTACTCAGCTTTAGCTGACTTAAACCATTAGCCAGGAAATTGATTTCCTGGCTAATGCTGAGGCTAGTGCAAGATTTGAAATTGCGGAATTGAGAGCCAAATCAAAGTGGGTAGCTTAAACCACCTACTTTTATCAAGCGTTCGACTATAAGAGATATAGCCAAACGTTTTTACTTAGTTGTCAGCACCTGATAAGTATTATTAGGACAACCAGGTTGCAATGGGGTACCAGTACCCGCAGGTGCCGGATTTGATGGTGCATTAGTACCGACAACGTTAGTAGTCTCACACAAGACAGCCAAAGTGGTTGCGTCACTACTGGTATTTTGTAGTGTAGATAAAACCACGTTACCTGCATAGGATTTCAGGGCTGGTTTCAGAGACTCTCCATTATTATTAACCTGTGCAGTAGTAAGATTAATTTGGTATTTGTAGTTCTCTGTTTGAGTTTTAATACCAATCCCTAACTGATCTATAGAACCTCCGAACGTAGCATTCTCCAAGTAAAATGCTTGCTGGGAGCGGTTTAGGGAACCAACATACTGTTTAGCTTCCGACTGTTTACCTTTGTTAGCTTGGTTGAGGAAAGAGGGCAGTGCGATCGCAGACAGAATACCAATGATAATAATTACTACCAGTAGTTCAATAAGTGTGAAACCTTGATCTTCTGTTTTTTTCTTAAGGATGTGTTGTAAAAACTTGGCTTTAAGTTCGGTTTTCATATCTTTTTTCCTTGGGGTGGGGTTGCTTGCTGAGTTCTAGATGTAACTTACCCACTTCCGATCAGTTTCATATCACCCCATCCCAATAATTTTTTATACTGCTTTATCAGGGGCGTTCCAACATTACGTAACAAAGACCCTCCAGCCTCAGCAGTAGCTGTTGCACTAAATAGAAGGCTTGTTTTTCATCCGTAGGTTTTAAGGGTTAGGGCGGGGGAACCCCGCCCCTACGGCGGCGGTATATTGTGGTTTACGCGATCGTGGTGCTGTATAGGTTTTGGACTGGCAGGGTAGACAGCCAATACGGTTCGGTTAGGGGTTGTTGGTGAGAATTTCAGACGTGTAGAACGCCGCGCGTTGTACAGGAGTTATCGGTATGTGGATTATCTTATCCAAACCTTATTGATCAAGGTTGCTTGGTGTCAAACAGACATTTACCAAAGTCCTATGGATCTGCGATCGCTCCCGGTTATGCTATTTTAAGCGTAGTCGTTCTGAGTTTATATAATTCATGTGACTGGCATAAAATGGCATAATTTGCCATAATAGTCATTAGGAAATTAAGGAATTAAAGCTTGTGAAAAGCATGAATATTTCTCTACCTGACTCTATGCGTACTTATATAGAAGATCTGGTAGCCAAGGGTGGTTATAGCAGCGTTAGCGAGTATTTCCGTGAATTAGTGCGTCTTGACCAAAAGCGCAAAGCACAAGAACGTCTCGAAACCATGTTATTGGAGGGTTTGAATGGCGCTGCAACTGAAATGACTCAGCAAGATTGGGAAGATATTCGTAAAGCCGTGCGAGAGAAAGTTGCCCATCGGCAAGATTTGAGCCAAGGGTAATGAGTGAGGATTTGGGAGAAGATGACAGCAATCAAACAGACGGATGCATCCCCAAATCGTCAGAGCGATCGCAACTACGCATTTACATGAGTTGGAAAAGACTCTTTCTGTGAGTTGTGCTGCCGTGGTGGAAGGGTAATCTCAATCCGTCGGTCTAGGGCGTCGGCAATCTTTTGGAGCATGGAGAGTGAGTGACCCTCGTAGTCGGCGTCTTCAAGACGAGCAATATTTGGCTGCTTTGTACCGACAAGGAGAGCAAGTTCTTCTTGAGTGAGTCCTGCTTCTATTCGCGCTTCGTAGATAAGTTGAGCAACTTTCGCATTGATGGATGCCTCAGCGATCGTGGCATGAAGATCAGGGTCTTCGCCGGTAATTCTATTGATGATGGTGCGTGCGTTACTTGTTTTCGGCATGTCATTCCTCCTCTTGGTAGGTATACCCTTCAGGGTCATCTTTAAATCGCTCTTTGCGCTCTATCGCTCGTTCGATGTCAACATCTGGTACAATCCCTCCTTCTTTGATGAGTGAATGAGCAAGGATGGCGACGTTTTGCCCATGAAAGAAGTAGAGAATGCGATACTGCACGTGTCCATGCTTTGCCCTTAACTCCCAAATATCATCTCGCAGGTAGTCGGCGGCAGGGCGTCGGAGTTCATACCCAAACTCAATCAGTAAGTCAATCCGAGCAACGCAGTTTGAATATCCTTTGAGATTTTGCTTACGAAGCTTTTTCAGCCATTCGACCACAGGCGCTTTCCCGTTTTCTTTTTCTTGATAGAAAAGCACCTCTGTCGTCGGCATTTACTGATATCTTGCACCATTCTCAACAAGACCTAAAAAACCGGTGAGACAGCGCGCATTATGAGTGTTTCCCTCCGTAGGCGACTGCGATAGCGTAGCGTTAGCGAGTCCGCGAGCGTCACCCGAAGGGGTTTCTCAACCAAAGATTAAGGGTTTGACCATTAGTCATTCTCAAGAAACCCGGTTTTTCACCCAGGTGCAAGATGTGAGTTTACCTTGTTGTCCTCAACTATATCAAATTTGATATGTAATCAGCAATAATATATCATAATTACGGTTCGTATTGATGTAGGGGCGGGGTTTCCCCGCCCTACAATGTTGTCAATTCAATTAAAAACTGCTGTAAGTGCAAGTCTTACATTCTTGGCGAGTCAGTTCTTCAGCCATCAGTTCAGCAGAACGCTCCTCAATCTTTTTGCGACGCTTAATAGCACCAAATCACTCAAAATAATATTATTCTTCATCAACTTCTGCAAAATTTACTTGCTCGTAAAGGTCCCTAAGCTGAATTTGAAAATCAACTGTAGAGAGCGATAAAGTCGCAGATTCATCTTCAATTTCATCAAAAATCCATTTACCATCAGCCGTTTTCACATACTGCATCACATGATATTCATCTTGGTCGATTAAAATATATTCCTTAATTTCTGGGATTGAACGATAGTAAAGAAATTTATTCCCCTGGTCATAATTTTGAGTAGATTTAGATAAAACTTCGGCAATTAGCAAGGGATTCATTACAGTTGTTGTACTCGTTCCCGTATAAATAGGTTGTCCCTGAATTACCATCACATCCGGATAAGTATGCTGCCGATACCTCGGTATCCACAACCGCACATCACCGATGTAAACGTCATAATTTTTACGCCTTAAAGCAATCTTTAATGATGCAGCTAAATTCAAGGCAATTTTATTATGATTTGTCGTGCCACCCGTCATTGGAACGATTTCTCCATCACGGTATTCGCTTTTATATTCAGCCTTTTCTTCAAGTTCTAAATACTCTTCAGGTGTGTAATAACGTTTTTGTGTCTGTACTTGCATAAATATAAGTAGATCGGCGTCAATAAATCATCATTGGTTCGTAGTTGTGCTTTTAGGGCGCTGAAGCGCAACTACAAGCCCTTCTCCTCTATTTTACAAAGCTTTACATAGTTAGTATTAATCTCGCCTACCTACTTATAACCTATCGTGCTGCTAAGATTTTCTGGGCAGAAACGCGATCGTGTTCTATTTTCAATAAACCGCACGGCGATCGCTGTCTGTGACTCTTCACGCAGCGAAAATTTGTGGTTTCAGGATCGCGAGAGAGTATAAGAATTAAAATCTCCCATTCCCCTGAACAATATGCTTAACAGTAGTCAAGCTTTCTAAGCTAATTAATCCACGTCGATGACCTTTTTGGTTAGACATACCTAGAAATACTGAATCTCCCCGGGATAGTTGGCGGGAAAAACGCGGGGAAGCGTTGATGTAGCTAGAAGCGCTGTTGACTCCTAAGGCAAACTGCCGACTTTCCTGATAAGATTCAGTCACAATGCAGTCAGCATGACCGCTGCTGTATTGATTAATCCAGGCGATCGCTGCCTCTAAACTATCCACCAGTTTAAAAGCTACTATCTTAGTTAAATAAGCGCTTTCCCACTCACCGTCCTTAGCTAGTCGCAACTGCGGAAAGGCTTCTACCAGTTCCGCATCCCCTCTAATTTCAAAGCCCTTTTCCTTTAAGCTGTTCCACAAAACTGATAAGGACGAAGGCAAAGCTTGCCGATGAATTAGTACTTTTTCAATCGCGTTCACTGGATCTGGTTCGCTTTGATGACTATCTATAATCATCCAGCGCACCATCTCCAAGCTGCCATTTGCCGACCAGTAGAGGTAACAGTTGCCCATTGCCGATCTTAAGACCGGAGCAGTTGATTGTCGCACTACCTGTTGTACTAAGCTAGAACGCCCGTAGGGAATGACTAAATTCACGTACTTATCCTGGGTGACTAAATCCCGAATAGAAGTTCCATGTTCTGCCGTAGTCAACTCTATACAACCTACTGGCAAACCAACTTCAACAATTGCAGTTTGCAGTGCGCTACCAATCGCCGCGTTAGAATGGCTGGCTTCTGTACTGCCTTTAAGAATTAGACTATTGCCTGTTTTCATACACAAACCCGCTGCGATCGCTGCTAACTCTGGAAACGCCTCATAAATAAAAGCAATCACTCCCAAAGGCATTAGCTGAGAGTAGGTTTGAGAGTCTTCTAGCTGATAGTCAGCGTGTCTGACTCGTCGCAGCGGATCTGATAACTCCCCGATTCGTTGCAGAATGTCTACGGTCGTGTCCAAACGTTTTGGCGTCAGCTTTAGCCAATCCAAAATTAATTCTGGCACTGCCATTTCCCGACTGGCTTCTAGATCCAAGGTGTTTGCCTCTAGAATGTCGTCTAATGAGCGTTTTAGCACCTGTGCCATCTTCAACACAGCGCGACTGCGGTCTACTCCCTTTGTGCTTCCCAACTTTAGGGAAGCTTGATTAGCGCGTTTGGCGCTAGTAATTAGTTCCGGGCGATCGTCAAAAGCATCCACTGTCATTGAGTCAACGTCTGTAGGTAAGCCAGAGCATGAGTGCTGGCAGGATAGCCAACAGCACCGCCACTATTGCCAAAACAATAGTGTTGGAACCACTTGCCAATCGCAGTGCTATTGGTAACCATATAACCACTAGCACGAAAATAATCACAAGCGCTACTGGCAAATAGCTTTCTCCTAAACGAGGCTGGACAACGTGCCAAGTATTTCCCGTCCAGCGCCAAGCTCGTTTGTAGGGGTAAGTGGTGGAAAGCTGCTCTAGTACATAACCGTTATCTTCCACCACAAATATCTGCTGACAGCGATCGCAACCAAATGCTTCTGTCAGTGTAATCGGAATTAACTGCCCCCTCCGCCGACAGGGACACGTATATTCTCTATTGAAGTCAATTTTTTCGGCTTTTTTAGATTGCACAACCGATCTTATTACTTGAGCGTGTTGATCTACAGCAGCAAGGAAGGAAACACGACATGAGCGGATTTATCCGCCCTCCCCGAATAAGGCAAGATAAGTAGAGGAATAATAACCTTTAATCAAGTGTAGTACACCTCATCCAAAACTAGTGTAGAGACGCAAAATTTTGCGTCTCTACACTATGGTATTACTTTGCCTAGTAAGCGGGTAACGCGATTCGAACGCGCGACATTCACCTTGGCAAGGTGACGCTCTACCACTGAGCTATACCCGCAACTTTCTATTGAATACTAGTATTTCAGACTTTTCCTTGTTTGTCAATAGGTAATTTTAAATTGCTAATTGCTAATTGCTAATTGCTAACTGTTCATTGCCATTAGCCATTAGCCATTAGCCATTAGCCATTAGCAATTACCTAGCCTAGTTCTTGAGCTTCACCAGCAAAACTGCCTAAGCTTGCACTCTTAAGAGAGGCTGGCATTGACTGGGAATTACCATAAGGCTCTGCGAGGGTAGAGCGCAATTGCCGCATGAGGCTACCCATTTCCATAGCGCTCATGGCATAGTCCCAACCATGATTACTTTTAATACCTGCCCGTTCTAAAGCTTGCTGCATGGTGTCAGTTGTCAGAATGCCAAAAATTACCGGTACGCCAGTTTGAAAGGCTGCAGCGGCAATGCCCTTGGCTACCTCAGATGATACTAAATCAAAATGAGGTGTTTGACCCCGGATGACAGCACCTAAACAAATTACTGCATCATAGCGATGGGAGAGTGCCAATTGGCGAGCTACCACTGGAACTTCAAAACTGCCCGGTACGTAAATGTAGTCTACTTGAGTGCCGTGAGGATTGGTATCGACGCCGTGGCGTTTCAAGCAATCTTGACACCCCTCTACCAGTTTGTTGGTGACTAGGTCATTGAATCGACCAATAACCAGTGCAAACCGCAAAGGTTCTGTCTGAGTAAAAGTTCCCTCGAAAACTGCCATGACCGCCTTAAAATCAACTGTACTGCTTAAATTTTAGATTTTGAACCGCAGATGGACGCAGACGGACGCAGATTTTAACAATTACAGGAGCAGGGAAACTAGGGGAGATGAGGGAGATGAGGGAGATGAGGAAGTTTTGTCTTCCCGTGCGTCCCGTGCGTCCCGTGCTTCCCCTGCCTCCTCTGCTCCTGTAGTTCCTATGCTATTTCAAGGCAGCCAGTCGAAGCAGTCGCTTAAACTACGAAAAAGTTTAACGCACCGACTAAAAATACTAAGCCAATCCAAGCTCCGGAACCAACCCAGAGCAGTTTTTTAGATTCATTCCAACTTTGTGGAGTAGCATAGGCAACGGGAACGCCAATTACCATGATAAAAGACACGACCACCAGAGCTAACAAAGCAATTTGGAATATGATAGTCATTTTTCCTTCTCCCAAAACAGCGTAATACTAAAGATAGAATAAGGTTTTTCCTTATTTGTTAAGCTAGCAGAAATTGCGACCTTTTAGTCAATCTGAATTGGGCATGGGGAATCGGGCATGGCGCATGGGGAATACAAGTCATTGCCCTATGCCCTCTGCCCTCTGCCCTCTGCCCACTCCTGAACTATGGATTTAATTCTTTGTCATACAACAGCGGATTTTGACGCACTGGGAGCAGCGGTAGGACTAACACGCTTGCTACCGGGAAGCAAGATTGTGCTGCCTAGCGGATCTCACCCGGCTGTGAGGAATTTTTTAGCGTTGTATCGGGATGAGTATCCGCTCATTGAACGCCGTTCAGTCGATCCTGAAAAAATTCGTTCCTTGACTGTGGTGGATACGCAACAGCGCGATCGCCTGGGTAAAGCTGCTGAGTGGTTAGACCTTCCCCATTTAAAGGAAATCATAGTCTACGATCATCACCTAGAACAAGATCTAGATATTCCTGCCACGCAATCGTATATTTTCCCAGTGGGCGCCACCACAACTTTAATCGTGGAGCAATTGCAACAGCAGCAAATTTCCCTCACTCCGGCAGAAGCAACTGTAATGGCTTTGGGTATCCATGTTGATACTGGCTCCCTGACCTTTGAGAAAGCTACACCACGGGATGCTCTAGCCTTGGCTTGGTTGATGCAACAAGAGGTAAGCTTGTCAGTCCTCAGCGAGTACTTGGAACCTAGTTTGTCTCCCCAATTACAGCAGCTATTAACAGAGGCGCTGCAAAACATGCAATCTACAGAGGTACATGGATTTACGATTGCTTGGGTTCATCTGAAAACAGATAGTTTTGTGCCTGGGTTATCGAGTCTTGCCTCGCGGTTAGTGGAGTTAACCGAGATTGATGCCTTACTGCTGGCAAATGAATATTCCCACAAAGAAGCAAAGACATCCGGCTTAACAGTTATTGGGCGATCGCAAATTCAGGGCAGCAATCTCAACCAATTATTTCAACCATTCAATGGTGGTGGTCACTCACTCGCAGCCGCCCTGAATCTACGAGGAGTAGATTCCGAGGCAACATTACAACAACTTCTGGATGGGCTAAAAGCCACCATACCCCATCCACCCACCGCTCTTGACTTGATGTCCTCCCCAGTGCGTTCTATCCGCCCAGAAACCACCATTGCGGCAGCGCAACGCATTTTGTTGCGCTACGGACACTCCGGTTTATCTGTAGTGGATGTCCAAGGGCAATTAATCGGTATTATTTCCCGACGCGATTTGGATATTGCCCTACACCACGGCTTTAGTCATGCACCCGTTAAGGGCTACATGACAACGAATATCAAGACAATTACCCCAGATACAACACTGCCAGAAATCGAGTCACTGATGGTGACATATGATATAGGACGTCTGCCAGTATTAGAGAATGGGCAGTTGGTAGGAATTGTCACCCGTACTGATGTTTTGCGGGAATTACATCAAGCCAGAGATGGGGAGAAGAGGAGAGGGGGAGTGGGG